>NZ_JBNHHB010000215.1:0-8493 GCF_059091905.1 Arthrobacter sp. Dra40 | reverse complement strand
CAGACAGCTATCAAGGTCGTCGACGGCTCCGTCGAGGTGGTTTCCGAAGGACAATGGAAGAGGTTCGTGCGATAGGTGCCCAGCATTTGTGACGTCGCGTGGCTTTTGTGCACACCAGGGACGGGACGAACAGGGATTGTCTGCAGCGCCGATGAAAATGACGCTGTAAATCTTAATGAGCACTAAGCCGCGGCCCGCCTCGCAACTAGAACATCAGCTTTGTTTCACAGCACGATGAGTGGCTGAGACCGCACCCGTTTACCGGCTGGGCCGCTCCGTTGTTGGTGCAGTGCTAGGATGCGTTGGCTCAGTTACCTAGCCATGAGGCCAGCGACCTGAACCGGGACTAGCGCTCCGCGCTTTACCGTCTGCGGCGCCCTTAGATGTCCAATACCAGGCGCTGGCCTCTGCAGCGCGAGACGCAGATCATCATGGTGTCCCCGGCCTCGCGCTCCTCGTCCGAGAGCAGGCTGTCCCGGTGGTCGGGCTGGCCGGAGATGACCGGGGTCTCGCAGGTTCCGCAGATACCCTCGCGGCAGGAGTTCAGTACAGGGATGCCGATGTCCATCAGGGCCTGCAGGATAGTAGTGCCGGCTGGGACAATGACCTCAGTGCCGTCGGCCGTCTCTACGACAAATTCGGTGTCTTCTTGCGGCTCCGTGCGCTGAGGGGCTGGATCGGCGGTGAAGCGTTCGCAGTGGTACCTGCTCGGTTCCGCCCAAGACGCGGTGAGTTTTTCGAGTGCGGCCAGCAGCGGACCGGGACCGCATGCATAGACATGGGAGGCGGCATCGAGCCCGTCCAGCAGCGGTTCGAGCGGGAAGATGCCGGACTCGTCGTCGGCATGGAAGCGGACGCGTTCGCCGTACACTGCCAGCTCGTCTTGGAAAGCCATGGAGGTGCGGCTGCGGCCGAGGTAGAGCAGTGTCCAGTCCGTGCCGGCAGCCTCGGCCTGCCGGACCATGGCCAGTATCGGGGTGATACCGATGCCACCGGCGATGAACAGATAACTGCCGGCGGGCTGCAAGGGGAAGTTGTTCCGCGGGCCGCGTACCTGCAGCTTGGTGCCTGGCCGCAGCTCGTCATGGATCCAGGCCGAGCCTCCGCGTCCTGCCGGTTCACGCAGCACACCCAATCGCCAGGAGCCTTCGTCCGGTCGGGAGCAGAGAGAGTACTGCCGGAGCAGCCCGTTGGGCAGCAGCACGTCCAGATGCGCGCCGGCCTGCCAGGCGGGCAATGCCTCGCCGCACGGATGCTGTAGCCGCAGTGCCACCACTGAGTCGGAGGCGGGCTCGATCCGGGTGACTTCGACGTCGAAGAAGCCGTCTTGCGGTGCGGTGTCCATGCAGTTTTTCTCCTAAATAGTGTGCCCGGCGGATGCCGGTAGCAGGGGTCAGGGCGCCGTAGGCGCCGGGATCTGGGTGGCCAGGCCGGGGACGGCGTCGACGGCCGCGAGCACCGCCGCCGATGCCTCCCGGCCCGCGAGGGTGACGCGCACGCCGTCGCCGTCGAAGGCCCTCACGGACACGGACCGCTGCAGGCAGGCCGCCTCGAGTTCGCGGGCACGGGTGCCGGCGGGGATCCAGACGAAGTTTCCGCCGCTGTCCGGGACGAGGATGCCGCGCCCGCGCAGCCGCGCGGTCAGATCGTCCCGTTCAGCAACTATGTCCGCCACCGTCCCGGCGGTGCGTTCGGGTTCGGACCAGGCGGCCACGGCGGCTGCCTCGGCGACCCGGCTGAGCGGGAACGGCAGGGCGGCGCGCCGGAGCACCTCGGTGATCTTCTCGGATGCTGCCAGGTAGCCGGCCCGGAGCCCAGCCAGTCCGTAGGCCTTGGAGAAGGTACGCAGGACGACCAGGTTGGGGAAGGCCGCCAGCAGCGTCACCGCGTCGTGTTGCGGGAGGCAGAATTCGCGGTAGGCCTCGTCCAGGATGATCAGCACGTGCGGCGGCACCTGGTGAAGGAACTGCAGCATTTCGGCATCCGTGACGGTGGTGCCAGTGGGGTTGTTAGGGCTGCACACGATCACGGCCCGGGTTGCGGGGCCGATCGCGGCGGCCATGGCGTCCAGGTCGTGCCTGGCGGCTGCGTCGAGCGGGACCTCGACGGCTGCCGCTCCCGCGACTCCGGCGAGGATGGGGTATGCCTCGTAGCTACGCCAGGCATAGACGACCTCGTTGCCCGGGCCCGTGTATGTGGACAGCACCAGTTGCAGCAGGGCCAGCGAACCTGCCCCGGCCAGCACCTGTTCGGGACCGAGGCCCAGCCGGGCGGCGATCGCGCCGACCAGTTCGTCCCCGGCCAGGCTGGGATATCGGTTGGCCGCAGCTCCGGCGGCGGCGATGGCTGCCTGCACTGACGGAGAGGGCGGCACCGGTGACTCGTTGGAAGAAGCGATCCAGCGCACGGTCGACTTCCCGGCGGACCGGGAGTAGCCCGGGAGCGCGGCGATGCCAGGGCGCGGCTCCGGGGCGGTGGAGCCGTCCGGCGACGCCGGGGCAGCGGGTCTGGGCCTGCCGATGGGTTCGCTCATCATGTTCCTTCCTCGGGTCATGGCCGGGCCGGGATCGGTCCGGGAGCCGGGACCTGGGGCGCGGCTGGCACTGCTCCGTGGTCGAGCAGCTGGGGGCCGCGTCGGCGCAGTTCGGCGGTGCTGGCGACGCCCAGCAGTGCGAGTGTGCGTCGGAACTGGCCCACCAGCAGCTCGGCCAGGCGGACGACGCCGGGTTCGCCGCCGGCGGCGAGCGCCCACAGGTAGGGCCGCCCGACCATGGCCAGGTCGGCGCCCAACGCGACGGCGGTGGCGACATCCGCCCCGTGGCGGATGCCGGAGTCCACGACGACGGCGAAGTCCTCGCCGACGGCCTGCCGGACCGGAGCGATCAGCTCGGCCGTGGCCACCGTCCGGTCCAGCTGCCGGCCGCCGTGGTTGGACAGATGCACGCCGTCCACGCCCAGCTCGCGGGCCCTGACAGCGTCGGCCGGGCCCACCGGCCCCTTCAACAGCAGCTTGCCGGGCCAGGCCGCGCGCAGCTGGGCCAGGTCGGCCCAGGTGACTGCGGGGTCGAACTGGGAGCCGATGTTCTCGATCGTGTACCCGGACCCGGCTGGGCCGTCGGAGAGGTTGGCGAATTCCAACACCGGGGCGCCCAGCATCTTCGTCCAGTAGCCGGGCTTTGCGCCGATGTCCAGCAGGCTGCTGGCGGTGAGCCGGGGCGGGATGGTGAACCCGTTGCGCACGTCCCGCAGCCGGTTGCCGGAAACCGCGGTGTCCACGGCCACTTCCAGGATGCGGTAGCCGGCGTCGGCCGCGCGGCGGACCAGTTCGAAGGTCTTGGCACGGTCCTTCCATACATACAGCTGGAACCAGCGGTCGGCCGCCGGGTCCGCTGCCAGGTCCTCGAGCGCTGTGGTGGCCATGGTCGAGAGTACGTAGGGCAGCCCCGCCCCGGCGGCGGCGCGGGCAACGGCGGGTTCGCCGTCCGGGCAGATCATCCGGGTATAGCCGGTAGGGGCGAAACCAAGCGGTGCGGCGGCGTGCCGGCCCAGGACGGTGGCCGCGGTGTCCGGAGCGCTAACGTCCGCCAGCACAACCGGAGTGAACCGGCGTCGGGCGAAGGCCTCGGTATTGCCAGCCAGGCTGTACTCGGCGTCGGCACCGCCGTCGATGTAGTCCAGCACTGAGCCCGGCAGCCGGCGTGCGGCGAGCCGCCGCAGGTCCTCGACGGTGTGGCAGCGGGCGAGGGCGCGCTCGCTGCGGGAACCCTCCGGAACCTTGACCGAGACCAGGCCCAAAGCCTCGGTCAGCTTCATGGCAGCACCCTTCCGGGGATCCTGATGTTGCCGTGAGGCCCCGCGACGCCGGGCCCGGTCCCCCCTCCAGCGCCGGGGCATGGTTCCGGTGCGGCCTCGGACCACAAGGGGGCCTCGCTCATGCCAGCACCTTGGACAGGAACGCCCGGGTCCGGGCCTCGCGAGGGTCCTCCAGAACCTGGCGGGGCTCGCCGCTTTCGACCAGGCATCCGTCCGCCATGAAATGCACCACGTCACCGACCTCCTTCGCGAAGCCCATCTCGTGGGTCACCACGATCATGGTCATTCCCGACGCCGCCAGCTGCACCATCACCTCCAGCACCTCGCCGACCAGCTCCGGGTCCAGTGCCGAAGTCGGTTCGTCGAAGAGCATTACCGAGGGCTTCAGCGCCAGCGCACGGGCGATGGCTACCCGCTGCTGCTGGCCGCCGGAGAGCTGGCCTGGGTAGTGGTTGCGCTTCTCCGCCAGCCCCACTCGTTCCAGCAGGGCCATCCCTTCCTCGAGGGCCGCGGGCCTGGGCCGGCGCTGGACGATGGTGGGGCCCTCGATCACGTTCTCCAGCGCTGTACGGTGCGGGAACAGGTTGAACTGCTGGAACACCATGCCTACCGACGCCCGCTGGCGCGAGGTCTCGTGTTCTTTCATTTCGCGCAGCCGATTGCCGGTGCGCCGGTAGCCAATCCGTTCCCCGTGTACCCACAGCTGCCCGCCGTCGATCTTTTCCAGGTGGTTGATACAGCGCAGGAAGGTGCTCTTGCCGGAACCGGAGGGGCCCAGCAGGCACGCAACCTGGCCGGCCTGCACGTCCAGGCTGATGCCCTTGAGCACCTCGACGTGGCCGAAGGACTTACGTACCCCGTGGGCGCTGACGATCGGATCATTCATTTCAGGGTCTCCAGTTCGACGGCGGGGGAGGCACCGGCCGGCACCAGTCCGGCGGGCTCGGTATGGCGGGCACCCCTGGCCGGGCGGACCGGGGAAAAGCCCCGCTCGAAGTGGCGTTCGACGTAGTATTGGCCGACGGAGAGCACCGCGGTGACGGCCAGGTACCAGATGGCAGCCACGATCAGCAGCGGGATGGTCTGGAAAGTGCGCGAGTAAATGATTGAGACCGAAGTCAGCAGCTCGCTGTAGCCGATGACGATCACCAGCGAGGTGTACTTAAGCATGCCAATGGTTTCGTTGCCGGTGGGCGGGATGATCACACGCATGGCCTGAGGCAGCACCACCCGGCGCATGGTCTGCGTGCGGGACATGCCGATGGCCTTGGCGGCCTCGGTCTGGCCCTGGGGGATGGCGCGGATGCCGGAGCGGACGATTTCGCCCATGTAGGCGCCCTCGTTGAGGGCCAGCCCGAGCAGTGCGGCGGTGAAGGGCGAGATGACCGAGTTCGTGTCGATCTCGAAGAAGCTGGGACCGAACGGGATTCCGACCACGATCTTGGGTACCAGCGCGGCCATAAAGAACCAGAACAGCAGTTGGACCATCAGAGGCGTGCCGCGGAAAAACCAGGAATAGGCCCAAGCCGCGTAGGACAGGATCGGATTCGCCGAGAGCCGGCAGACGGCGACGGCGATGCCCAGCACGATGCCGATAACCATGGACACCGCGGTCAGCAGCAGGGTCTTGCCCAGTCCGGCCAGCACTGGTGGGGCAAACAGGTACTGGCCGACGACGTCCCACTGGAAGCGTTCGTTCGTGACCATCGAATACGCGACCAGCACCGCGCCGGCCAGGACCAGCCCTGCCGCCACCCAGCGGCCGGTGTACCGGGCCGGCAGCACGGGCAGGTCCTCCTCCTGCCCGCCCGGCTTGGTCCCGGTCACTCGGTGACCCCGTTGATCGGGAACTCGTCCATGGCGTGGTCGGACATCTCGTATTTGGCGAGGATCTTCCCGTAGCTGCCCTCGTCCTTCATGGTGCCCAGTGCCTTCTGCACGGCTTCGGTCAGCTGCTCGCTCTCCTTGGGGAAGACGATGCCGAAGGCCAAGTCTTGGTAACGCGGTCCCTGAACCAGCTGGCCGTTGCTTTCGGCGGCAATCACCGACCCCGACGTGGAATCCACCAGGAAGGCGTCCACGCGCCCGCTCTGCACGGCCAGCACAGCTTGGTTCTGGCCGGCAAAGATGGTGACTTGCAGCGGCTCCTTGCCCGCTGCTTTGCACTTCTCCGACTGTTCGGCGGCGTCGGCGTCCTCGGTGGTGCCCTTGACGATACCGACCGACTTGCCGCACAGATCGTCGAGTGTCTTAAGGCTTTCGGCATTGGCGGTGGCGGTCATGATGCCGCCGCCGGCGGAGAAGTAGTCGACGAAGTCCACCTGCTTCTGCCTCTCCACGGTGTCGGACATGGCGGACATGGCCATGTCATAGCGGGCCGAGACCAAGCCCGGGATGATCGCGTCGAAGGCGATGTTGTTGAATTCGAGCGTGACGCCCAGCTGTTTTTCAAGCTCGTCGGCGATCTCGCGGTCAATGCCGACGATGGTGGTTCCGTCGGTGTCGAAGGACTCGAACGGGGGGTATTCGACGTTGCTTGCGACGTTGATTCTGCCGGCCTTTTGGATGGCGTCAGGCAGTTCGCCGAACAGGGGCGCCTTTGCCCCCGCGGCCGCTGCCGGTGTGGCGGCCCCGCCGCCGCTGCCGGCATCAGCGCTGCCGGCACAGCCCGCCAAGGCGAGTGCCGCTGACAGCGCCAAGGCTGCCAGGGTGGGCTTACGTAGGGAGACTGTCGAAAATATCATTTTTTCTACACTCCTGAAATAGTTATTCGGTTTACTGAAAATCGATGAAAATACTCGCAACCGTCTCTGGTAATACCGGTTTCCCCCACAGGATAAGGAGAAGGCGATGTCTTTCACAAGACCTTTGCTAGTCCAAAAAATACACTTGATAAGCGCGGCCGTAGCGTGCTCCGGCCGCATGGAGGCCTTGGTTTTAGGCGCGGTAAAGCTATTACAATAAATTGGCGGTAAGGCCTCTGCGATTATCGACGATAATTCGAACCGGCGACAAAATAATATAGGGCGGAAGGAAATCTTTGGCGTTTCCTGCTTTCCTAAAAGGCCGGCACCGGTGGCGAATTCCCACCGCCCGGACCGAACAGCATCCCGACCTAGGCCGAGCCGGACAGCACCTCGCTGACCGCGGTGACCACGGCGCCGCCGTGGACGAGATCCCGGGCGGTGCGGACCCGCGGGTACATCACCACGTCCTTGCGTATGTGGTCCACGGCCCGGCCATCGGCCGACTTGGACGAACGGACCATCTCCAGCACCGCTTGGCTGGCCGGTGCCAGCGTGGCGGAGGCGGTCTCCGGCCTGGCCAACCGCAATTCCAGCGCTTGGCAGGCCATGAGCAATTCGATCCCCACCACAGTCTCGATGTTCGCCACGACCTGCCGGGCGTGCCTGCCGGCGTTGTTGGCCATGGAGACATGGTCCTCCTGGTTGGCGCAGGTGGGGATCGAGTCCACACTGTCCGGGTGCGAGAGCGTCTTCGAGTCCGAGACGAGAGCCGCGGCCAGATACTGCGGAAGCATGTAGCCGCAGTCCATCCCGGTCTGCTCGCTGTCGATCAGCATGTCCGGCAGCCCGCGGTTGAGGGTGCCGTCGTCGAGTCGGAAAAGTCGGCGCTCGGTGATGTTCCCGATCTCGGTGACCACGATGGAGATGAAGTCGGCGGCGAAGGCCACGTATTCGGCGTGGAAGTTGCCGCCGGAGACTGCCTTCAGAGAGCGGCTGGCGGGCAGCGCCGGAAAGATCAGCGGATTGTCGGTGGCGGCGTTGATTTCGTTGCCGATGATCCCGGCGGCGAACTCCAAGGTGTCCTTTACCGGGCCGAAGACCTGCGGCACGCAGCGCAGCGAGTACGCGTCCTGGGGCGGCTGGCGCACAGGGTCGGCCTCGGCGCTGCCGTCGACCAGGGAACTGCCCGCCAGCAGTTCCCGGATCCGGGCGGCCACCTCGATTTGACCCTTTTGGCCGCGGGCTTCATGCAGTTCGGCGATGAAGGCGTCCCCGAAGCCCATCAGCGCCTCAATGGTCATGGCGGCGGTGATCTGCGCGGTCTCCAGCAGGTTCTGTGCGTCGAACAGGGCCAGGGCCGCCTGAGCACAGGAGAAGGAGGTGCCGTTGAGGAGTGCCAGGCCGTCCTTGGCGCCCAGCGGCAGCCGGTCCAGACCGGCAGCGGTCATCGCGGTCTTGCCGCTGGTCACCGCGCCGTCCAGGAAAGCCTCGCCGGAGTCCAGTTCTTCGTCCCCACCGGTGTGCGAGCGGGTCATCACAATGGCCACGTGCGCCAGCGGGATCAGGTCCCCCGAGGCGCCCAGCGAGCCGTACTCGGGGATGGCAGGGCAGACACCGCGGTTGAGCATTTCGGCCAGGGTGGTGACGATTTCCGCCCTGATGCCGGAGTGGCCTTGGACCAGGCTCACGATCCGGATGAACATGGTCGCCCGCACCACTTCCTCGTCCACGTACCGGCCGACGCCGGCGGCGTTCGACAGGACCAGCCGGCGGGAGAGTTCCGCGGCGTCGGAAGCCTCGTCGAAGGCCCTGCGTCCGGCGAGGGAACCGAAACCAGTATTGATGCTGTAAATCGGCGCCGTAGGACGTCCGGCTTCCATCTGCTCCACAACGGAACCGAGCCAGGCGCGGCTCGGTTCCATCCGGGCCAGCA
>NZ_JBNHHB010000214.1:0-8530 GCF_059091905.1 Arthrobacter sp. Dra40 | reverse complement strand
AGCCAGCGGGTCACAGTGCCTTCGGTGACGCTTTCACCGAGGGCGGGCAAGTTCACGGTTTCAGACATGTCGTCCCCGTTCTCCTTTGAGTCTATTTCCGGCCAGGCCGGTACATCGAGTCTTGTTCTTGAGCCTAGTGCACCCGCCCGCAAGGGACGGGTGCACCAAGGAAGGGCTTGTTAACCGTGCAGCGGGCGGCCGGCCAGGGCCATGGCGGCCTCGCCGAGGGCCTCGTTCTGGGTTGGGTGCGCGTGGATGAGCGCCGCGACATCCTCCGGGTAGGCTTCCCAGCTGACGATCAGCTGCGCCTCGCCGATCTGCTCGCCGATGCGGCCGCCGATCATGTGCATGCCGACGATCGGGCCGTCCTTTTCGCGGACCATCTTGATGATGCCGCCGGTGCCCAGGATCGAGCTCTTGCCGTTGCCGGCCAGGTTGTATTCGGCGATCTCCACGTTGTCCTTGCCGAACTTTTCCTCGGCCTGCGGCTGGTTGAGGCCCACGGAGGCGATCTCGGGCTCGCAGTAGGTCACCTTCGGGATGTTGATGTCCTCGATGACCGCAGGCTTGTTGCCGGCGATTTCCTCGGCGACGAAGATGCCCTGCTGGAAGCCACGGTGGGCCAGCTGGACGCCGGGGACGATGTCGCCGACCGCATAGATGTTGCCGACGCCGGTGTGCAGGCGCTCGTTGGTGATGACGAAGCCGCGATCAACGGTGATGCCGGCTTCTTCGAAGCCAAGGCCAGCGGTGCTCGGGCCGCGGCCTACGGCCACGAGCATCAGGTCGGCTTGAAACGTCTTGCCGTCGGCGAGGGTGACCACCACGCCGTCGTCGTTCTGTTCCACCTTGTCGAAGAAGACGCCGGTGTTGAACTTGATGCCGCGCTTCTTGAACGCGCGCTCCAGCTGCTTGATGATGGCCGGATCCTCGTTGGGCACCAGCGACGGCAGTCCCTCGACGATGGTGACGTCGACACCGAAGGAGTTCCAGACCGAAGCGAACTCGACACCGATCACGCCGCCGCCGAGGACCACGGCACTCTTGGGCAGGGTGTCCATCTTCAGGGCGTGGTCGGAGGTGATGACCTTGCCGCCGATCTCCAAGCCGGGGAGGGTCTTGGAGTAGGAGCCGGTGGCCAGGACGATGTTCTTGCCCTTGTAGGCTGTGCCGCCGACCTCGATGGTGTCCTTGCCCACGAGCTTGCCTTCGCCCTCGATGACGGTGATGCCCTTGGACTTGACCAGGCCGGACAGTCCCTTGAACTTCCCGGCCACGATGCCGTCCTTGTAGGCGTTGACAGCTGCCATATCGATTGATTCAAGGCTCAGGTTCACGCCGTACTTCGAGGCATCCTTGGCATGGTCGGCCAGCTCGGCCGAGTGCAGCAGCGCCTTGGTGGGGATGCAGCCGTTGTGCAGGCAGGTGCCGCCGAGCTTGCCCTTCTCCACCAGGCCGACGCTGAAGCCCAACTGCACCGCGCGCAGGGCAGCGGCATAGCCGCCGCTGCCGCCGCCGAGGATCAGGATGTCGAATTCTTGCGCTGTTGCCGAATCGGCCACGTGAACGCTCCCTCGCGTGTTCGCAACGTGTGGTGACACGTCGATGAGTTGATTGGGGTTGCAGATCGATGTTGGTTTGGGACTCACCTTAGCGGTCCCGCATACCATCATCTAGTTGGTGACGGCCCCACGGGGCCGGATTGTGTGCGGATTCACGCCCGCGGGAGGGGCGCGGCAGGAACTCAGGCGCTGCGGGCCACTACATCCTCGGCGTAGGCCACCAGCGTGCGGACGGCGACGCCGGTGCCCTCCTTCGGGGTGTAGCCGTGCGGTGCGCCTTCGTTGAAGGCTGGACCGGCAATGTCCAGATGGGCCCAGGGGATGCGCGCGCCGCCGGTTTCGCCGACAAACTCGCGCAGGAAGATCGCGGCCGTCAGCATGCCGCCGTACTTGTCGCCCATATTGGACAGATCCGCCACCTGCGAGTCCAGCCCGGGACGCAGTTCTTCCGGCAGGGGCATCGGCCAGAACAATTCCCCCGCCCGGTCGGCCGCGGCCTTGACCGCATCGCGCACGGGCTCTTCGCCCATCACCGCGGCTACGCGGCTGCCGAGCGCAACCATCTGCGCACCGGTCAGGGTGGCAACATCGAGCAGGACGTCGGGATGTTCCTCACTGGCAGCGGCCAGCCCGTCGGCCATGACCAGCCGGCCCTCGGCGTCGGTGTTGAGCACTTCCACAGTCTTGCCGCCGTACATGGTCAGGACGTCGGACGGCCGGGAAGCGGAGCCGGAGGGCATGTTTTCCGCCAGACAGAGCCAGGCTGTGGCCTTCACGGGCAGACCCAGCTCGGCGATGGCCAGGACTGCATTAAGCACGACGGCGGCGCCCGCCATGTCACACTTCATCGTCATCATGCCGTTGGCCGGCTTGAGCGACAGGCCGCCGGAGTCGAAGGTGATGCCCTTGCCCACGAAGGCCAGGTGCGCCTTGGCGCGGGCCGGTGCGTATTCCACCTTGACCAAACGCGGCGGCCGGCTGGATCCCTTGCCCACGCCGGTCAAGCCGCCGTACCCGTCCTTTTCCAGCCTGCTTTCGTCCAGAACGGTGACCTTGACCGGCAGGTCCTTGGCCATCCGGCCCGCGGCGTCGGCGAAAGACGCCGGGTACAAGTGGCTCGGCGGCTGGTTGACCAGGGACCGTGTCGCGTTAACCGCCCTGCCCAGCACGGAGGCCCGCTTGAGTGCCTTCGCCAGGTCCTTGTCGCCGGCCACCGGAGTGATGACGGTGGCTTCGGCCACGGGGCGGCGTCCGGCCTCGCCGCTGCGGTGCTCGCTGAATTCATACGCCCCGAGCGCGGCTCCTTCGGCCACGGCCGCCGCTTCGGCGACCGTCTTGGCCGGCAGGCCCAGGGCCACCGTCCGCACTCCGGCCAGTTGCCGGACCGCAGAGCCTGCCGTCCGGCGCAGGGTTTCTTCCGTCAAGGCCTGGCCCGCCGCCAGCTTTCCGACGCCGGCCAGCACCAGCACCTCCGCACCGGATTCAGGCAGCCCCGGCAGGCGGCGGACTTCGTCGGCCGCCCCCGTGACCCCGAGCATTGGCAAAGAATCTGCCAGTGCCTTCGCTGACTTCGTTGCCAACGGATTCTCCAGCAGGACCGGGCCGGTGCCGTCCTGGGCGACGGCGATGACGAGGGCATCGCACTTGGCCTTTTTGACATCCTTGGCAATGGCGCTGAGCTTGAGCTCAATCGTGGGGATCACTCGGATCTGTCCTAACTTCTCCTCCAGCCGGGCAGCGCAGTACGGATGTGGTCCGCGGTCGCTCACCGGTTGCGTACCGTTGTGTTTACAGTGGTTCCAGCAGGAAGTGCCCTTCAGGCGTCGGCCGGAACAGGGCCTGCACCTGTCGATCGTAGTCTCTCCGGCACCCGTTGCGCTGGCGAAGACGCGCTGCCGGGGCCTGCAGCGCCGGAATTTTTCCGCCCGCTCGGGCGCTGAACACTGCAGAGGGCCAGGCACGGCAGAGAAGACGATGCCGAAACGGAGGAAACATGCTGGATCCACAATTGCTGATGTCGACCAACCCGGAGTTGTTCGACTCGCCTGCGCTGCGCGGGCTCGACCTCATCATGGGGTTCACCGGGGCCGCTGAAGCCGGGCATGTGGTGGAGCAGATCGGCGACGAACTTCTCGATGGGCTCGACGCACAGCTGGTTGCCTCCTTCGACGTGGACCAACTGGTGGACTACCGCAGCCGGCGGCCTAAAATCACTTTCGCGGGCGACCGTTTCACCGACTATGAAGCGCCGGCCATCGAGCTGTACCGGCTGGTCGACGGGCTCGGCACACCGTTCTTGTTGCTGACCGGCCCCGAACCCGACTACCAGTGGGAACGCTTTTCCCGTGCCGTGGTGTGGCTGGCGAACCGGCTCCAGACCCGGCTGGTCGCGTGGGTCCAGTCACTGCCCATGCCGGTGCCGCACACCCGGCCGATCGGGGTCACCGTCCACGGCTCGCGGAAGGACCTCATTGACGGCATCACCAGCTGGAAGCCCCAGGCGGAGCTGCAGGCAGGGATTGGTCCGCTGTTGGAAGTGCGGCTGACCGAGGCCGGGCGCGACGTCGTCGGCTATTCGATCCATGTGCCGCACTACCTCGCGGACGCCCAGTACCCGCCCGCCGCCGTCGCCGCACTGGAGTACCTCGGCGCCGCCACTTCGCTGACGCTGCCGACTGACCGGCTGCGCGAGACCGGACGCGACGTGGAAGGCCAGATCGACCGTCAGGTGCAGGATTCTGCGGACGTCCAGCGGGTGGTCGGCCGCCTAGAAGAGCGGTACGACGAGTACGCGGGTCACGAAGAACGCCGCTCGCTGCTGGTTAAGGCCAACGAAGAGCTTCCCGACGCCGACGAAATCGGCGCGGCGGTCGAGGCCTTCCTGGCCACGCAACCGGGTACCGACGACGACGGCGGTGACCGGGCTCCAGCAGGGCCCGGGACAGGCAATTAGTCCTGTACCCCCGGCCGCGGGCAATAATGGAGCCATGGATTCGCGGCGTGCATGGTGGGTGTGGGGGAGCGGAATCTTCGCCTATCTGGTCGCCATCACCCAGCGGACAACTTTCGGCGTAGCCGGACTGCAGGCCACCGAGAGATTTGACGCTACCGCGGCCGCACTTTCGACGTTCACCGTGCTCCAGCTGGTGGTGTACGCGGGGCTGCAGATCCCTGTCGGCCTGATGGTGGACAAATACGGACCCCGGATGATGGTGGCCGGAGGGGCTGTACTGATGCTGGCCGGCCAAACCGTGCTGGCCTTCGCGTCGTCCGTTCCCGAGGGGCTGGCCGGGCGCATTCTCGTGGGTGCCGGTGACGCCATGACCTTTGTGTCAGTGCTGAGGCTGCTGCCCAGTTGGTTCAGCGGGAAGCGCATTCCGCTGCTGACCCAGCTGACCGGGCAGCTCGGGCAGATCGGCCAGCTGATCAGCGTCATCCCCTTCGTGGCCATTCTCAACCTTGGGGGCTGGACGCCGGCCTTCCTCTCGGTGGCTGCGCTCTCCGCGGTGGCCTTCGTCCTGGCGCTCGCCGTGGTGCGAAACGAGCCCGCCCGGCGGGAGAAGGTGTTGGCGCCGACCTTGCGCCAAACCGGGGCGTCGCTCGCCGAGGCATGGCGGGAACCGGGGACCCGGCTGGGACTGTGGACCCACTTCACGCTCCAGTTCCCGGCAAACGTGTTCATGCTGATGTGGGGCTACCCTTTCCTGGTTTCGGCCCAGGGGTTGGCACCGGCCGAAGCGTCGGCGCTGATGACGGCCGCCGTTATCACCTCTTTCACCGCGGGGCCCTTGTTGGGCCGCTGGGTCGGCCGGCATCCACTGCGGCGTTCCACCATGGTCTTGCTGATCGTAGGGCTCATGTCGGCGGCATGGCTGTGCGTGCTGCTCCATCCGGGGCCCGCGCCGTTCTGGCTGCTGTTGCTGTTGGTGATGGCCGTGTCCGTGGGAGGCCCCGGTTCCATGATCGGTTTTGACTTCGCCCGGACGTTCAATCCGCTCAGCCGCGCCGGAACGGCAACCGGGATTGTCAACGTTGGCGGCTTTGTCTCGGCCCTGCTGGTGATGCTCGGCATGGGCGTGGTGCTCGACGTGCTGCTGGCCAGCGGGTTCTCACAGGGCGAGCTGTACGCGCTGGACTCTTTCAAGCTGGCGTTCAGCCTCCAGTTCCTGTTCCTGATTTGTGGCACGCTGGCAGTGTTGGCGGTCCGCAAACGCGTGCGCACCCGGTTGTCGCACGGCGGAGTCACGGTGCCGCCCCTTCGGGATGCCCTGGCCCGGGAGCGCCGCAGGCGGGAGCCAACGGATCAAGGAACGAAGAGAGAAGGGCGGAATACTGCGCGGCTGACCCTCCCTCCACAGCACCCTTTTCGGGAGGCCTGTCCACACCCACGACCCGCCAGCTAGCCCGCCTTCCGCCGTGGCGGAAGGCTTCCGGCATGGAGAAAAAGAGATTCACCGCCCGCCGGTCCGCCGACGTCCTGAGCTTCGTTCCGCATGTGCTGGGATTCCTGCCCGCCGAAAGCGTGGTGCTGCTGGGCGTCTGCGGTGGCCGGGTCGGCGCAACTCTGCGTTTGGACCTTCCTGCAAGCGAGGACAGCTGCCACGTGGAACTGTTCGCCCAGACGGCAGCGGAGTTTTTGCGCTCCGATGAAGATGCAGACTCCTCGCTGCTGATCCTCTACACGGAGCACGTGTGGCGCGCACCTGACCAGCCCCCGCATGCCGCATTGGTGGCGGCCCTTGGCCGTTCCCTTGCCGCGGCCGGACTGCCGGTGCGCAGTGGCTGGACGGTTGGCACGCAGCACTGGCGTGAGCTCTTTTGCGCGGACACCGGATGTTGCCCGCTTCCCGGACGGCCGGTTTCGCAGATCCGGGACAGTGCCTTGAATGCCGAACTCGTCTACACCGGCAGCATCTACGCGGGGTCGGCCAGGGAGGCAGTCGCCGCGGGCTCATCCGCGGCCTCCCAAGGACAGGCGGCCGGCGGGCCGGCCCGGCAAACCGTCGTTGCCGAAGCATCGTCCGGTGCAGCCGCCGAGGCACCTCCGGAGGCCGCCGCGATCCAGCAGGAAGCAGAACGGCTGGCTGCAGGACTGACCGGCCGATGGATTTCTGCCGCCTTCTACTTCTATACGCTCCGGCGCTGGGAGCAGTCATTGTGGGCACACCGGACGGGTAACCTGGCACCGAAAAGCCAGGCGTTCCTGCTCGCCAGCCTGACGGACACCGCCGTACGGGACGCTCTCGCGATTTTTGCGTGCAGCAACCTTGAGACGGCGTTCCTCTGGGCAGAAGCGTCCGGCCTCTTCGCTGACGCGGGTCCGGCGACGGATGGGCCGCCGGCAAAAGGTCCAAGGCCGCCGGCCGGCGATCCAGCGGCCGCCCTGGCCGCGTCAAAAATTTTGATGGGGGACTCGTCCCACGGTCCCGACTGGGACCGCGTGGACGCCACCGCAGACCTGCTCCAGCAGCTGCACACTGTGGGCACTGGCTGCCCGCGTGCTGCTGCCGGGGCCTTGCATGCCTGGATCGAGTGGGCCAGGGGGCGCGGTTCGCACGCGCACCAGCGGGCCGAGGCATGTCTGCGCGACATGCCCGGTTACCGCCTTGCGGAGCTGGTCCGGGAACTCGCAGACAGTGGAATGCTGCCGGTTTGGGCCCGTCGGCGCGAGACGGCGTGGCCGGGCCGCCGGCGTTTGACCGCCTGAGGGACACCGCCCCGAGCTGCGAAAATCAGTTCTTCGGGCGGTCTTAATCGTGAGACAATGGGAACCGAGACCCGGTTGGGTCCGTGTTTCAAACAACGGTGGTTCCTGCGGGAATACCGTAGTCGCGGAGCAGGTTATGCCATGCAGACCCTGCGCCCGTGGCTTCGTTTGAAGTCAATCACGGACTTGACAGGGTCATAGTGGTGTTACCCGCAGGTAGCGTCACAGACCGCCGTACGAAAGGTTCTCTGTGTCACCGGACAAGAAGACTGTTGCAGCTCCCGACGAGGAGACTGCTGCCTCCGCTCCGAAGAAGTCCGCGACGACCAAGCGCACCGGCGCCAAGTCGGCGGCAGCGGCGGAAGCTGCTCCCAAACGGCGCGGCCGCAAGCCCGGTGCCGCAGCCAAGAAGGACGAGGCGAACACCGCCGAGCTGGCAACAGAAGAAGTCGACGAAGATTCGGACATTGAGCCGGATCCCACCGAGGAAGACGTTGAAGCTTCCGAGGAGTCCGGCGCGAAGAAGGGCAAGGAAGGCGAAACAGGGTCCGGCTTTGTCTATTCTGATGCCGACGACGATGATGCCCCTGCCCAGCAGGTGGTTTCCGCCGGCGCCACGGCAGACCCTGTCAAGGATTACCTGAAGCAGATCGGCAAGGTCGCACTGCTGAACGCCGAGCAGGAAGTCGACCTTGCTCTGCGGATCGAAGCCGGTCTCTTCGCCGAGGAGAAGCTGGCCAAGGACGACGGCACCATGGAGACGCGTTTGCGGCGTGACCTGGAGCAGATTGTCCACGACGGCAAGCGGGCCAAGAACCACCTGCTCGAAGCCAACCTCCGCCTGGTGGTGTCGCTGGCCAAGCGCTACACCGGCCGCGGCATGCTGTTCCTGGACCTCATCCAGGAAGGCAACCTGGGCCTGATCCGTGCCGTCGAAAAGTTCGACTACACCAAGGGTTTCAAGTTCTCCACCTACGCCACTTGGTGGATCCGGCAGGCCATCACCCGGGCCATGGCGGACCAGGCACGCACCATTCGTATTCCGGTGCACATGGTGGAAGTCATCAACAAGCTGGCCCGCGTGCAGCGCCAAATGCTCCAGGACCTGGGCCGCGAACCCACGCCGGAAGAGCTGGCCAAGGAACTGGACATGACCCCGGAAAAGGTCGTCGAGGTCCAGAAATACGGCCGCGAGCCGATCTCGCTGCATACCCCGCTGGGCGAAGACGGCGACTCCGAGTTCGGCGACTTGATCGAGGAC
>NZ_JBNHHB010000213.1:0-8566 GCF_059091905.1 Arthrobacter sp. Dra40 | reverse complement strand
ATGGCCCCGCTGGTGGACCGCAGGCTCCGGGACAGCGTCCACGCGCAGGTGGCCGAGGCGCTTTCGCTTGGTGCGGCTGCGGCGGAAGGCGGTGCGGCCCAAGAACCTGGATGATTTCGTGGGCCAGGCCAGGGTCCGCCAGCAACTGTCGCTGGTACTGGAAGCATCCCGGATTCGCGAACGGACCGCCGACCACGTCCTGCTCTCCGGCCCGCCCGGGCTGGGCAAGACCACGCTGGCCATGATCATTGCCGCCGAGATGAACGCGCCGCTGCGGATCAGTTCCGGGCCGGCAATCCAGCACGCCGGCGACCTGGCAGCGATCCTGTCCTCGCTGACGGAAGGGGAGATCCTCTTTCTGGACGAGATCCACCGGATGTCCCGGCCGGCGGAGGAAATGCTGTACATGGCCATGGAAGACTTCCGGGTGGACATCGTGGTGGGCAAGGGTGCCGGCGCCACTGCCATCCCGCTGGACCTGCCGCCTTTCACGCTGGTGGGCGCCACCACCCGGGCCGGACTGCTGCCGGGCCCGCTGCGCGACCGGTTCGGCTTTACCGGGCACTTGGAGTTTTATGCCGTCGCCGAGCTGGAACTGGTGCTTCGGCGTTCCGCAATGCTGCTGGACTTGAAGGTGAGCTCCGCGGGGTTCGCTGAGATCGCCGGCCGTTCCCGAGGGACGCCCCGCATCGCCAACCGATTGCTGCGCCGGGTCCGGGACTGGGCGCTGGTGCACAAGATCGAGGAAATCGATGCCCGCACCGCGGCGGCCGCGCTGGATATGTACGAGGTCGACGAACGCGGACTGGATCGGCTGGACCGCGCGGTGCTGACCGCCCTGATCACCAAATTCGGGGGCGGGCCGGTCGGGCTGTCCACGCTGGCCATCGCCGTGGGGGAGGAAACCGAGACCGTGGAGACGGTGGCCGAACCTTACTTGGTTCGTGAAGGGCTGTTGGGCCGGACGCCGCGGGGGCGGATCGCCACCGTCGCCGCCTGGCAGCACCTGGGGCTGGCTGTGCCGGAGCATCTCACCGCAGGACAGACCGGGGACCTGCTTGCTGAACTGCTGGAGCCGGACACGGATTTCGCCGAAAACTGAAGCGTGACCGTGTAAGGGCCGTCACCGCGTAGAATGGTGGCAACGTGCGGAGTGCGCCGTTCCTTGCGGGACGCGGCAGGCTGCGTACACGGTCCGGAATTTCCTGCCGGTCCGCCCCAGACTTCTAGGACGGAACTTTCCTGTGTTCGTAAATCTCTTCACCGCGACCAATACCGCGCAGCAGGCGGGCGGTGGCATCGATGTGATGACCATCGGCCTGTTTGCCGTCTTCGCGCTGCTGATCTTCTTCATGTTCCGCAAGCAGAAGAAGGTTCAGGCCCAGATGCGGGAGAAGGCCGAGCGAATCAAGGAACAGATGGTTCCGGGCACGGAGGTCATGACGCAGTTCGGCCTCTTCGGCACTGTCGTTTCCATCGACGCGGACAACAACAAGGTGGTCCTTGAGCTGTCGCCGGGCAACACCGCCACCGTGCACACGCAGGCAGTGAACGAAGTGGTGACGCCGGAAACCCCCGAGGTGCCCGACGATGCCTCATCCCTCACCACGGAGACGGCCCACCGCCCCGAGGAGTCCGCCGAAGAGACCCTCAAACGACTCAATGAAGAGCAGAACAAAGACACCAAGTAGGCCGGATGGCTTAGCCGCATAGGCGTGCAGTGGCGGGGCCTGCCCCGCCACTTCGCCATGTACCGACCGGTTCGGCCGGCCGTCTAAGCCGATAAGAGAAAGTTCTTCCATGGCACGATCCGGTTCCACCAGCCTTGCGCGGCGGACACTCATCTGGCTCGGTGTGCTCCTGGCCGCCGGCACCGTCATCCTGGGCAGCGGTGTCTTCACCGGCCACGCGAGCTGGGCGCCTAAGCTGGCGCTCGACCTTGAGGGCGGTACCCAGATGATTCTGGCCCCCAAGGTCCAAGGCTCCGGCGGTGAGATCACCGCCGACCAACTGAACCAGGCCGTGGAGATTATCCGCCAGCGCGTTGACGGTTCCGGTGTGGCGGAAGCAGAGATTACTACGCAGTCCGGCCGCAACGTCGTGGTCAGCCTGCCGGGTACCCCCGACCCGCGGACCCGCGAACTGATCCAGGCTTCTGCCGACATGGAGTTCCGTCCGGTCCTTACCGTTGCGCAGGGCTCTGCCGTTCCGAAAGCCGAGCGGACGCCGGCCAAAGACCTTCCCAAACCGACCGGCAAGCCGGAGAACGCCAGTGATCCGAACTGGATCACGCCCGAGCTCTACCAGAAATTTGAGGCGCTTGAATGCCTTGACCCGGCCGCCGCGGCAGCGGAGGCCGAGCCTGCCGACCCGGCGAAGCCGACGGTCGCCTGCGAACCGGATACCGGCATGAAGTACATACTGGGCCCGGTGGAGGTGCCCGGCACGGACATTGCCGGCGCCAGCTTCGGCCAGACCCGTGGCCAGCAGGGACAGAGCCTGAATCAGTGGGCCGTCAACATCGAGTTCAACGGCGAGGGAACCAAGACCTTCAAGGACGTGACCGAGCGGCTCTTCGGTCTCTCCGGAGCCAGGAACCAGTTCGCCATCGTGCTGGATGGCCAGGTAATATCCGCTCCGACGACGAACGCGGTTATCCCGGACGGGAAGCCGCAGATCACCGGCAACTTCACGGAAGAGTCGGCGCGCGGCCTGGCTGAACAGCTGAAGTACGGTGCGCTGCCGATCAGTTTTGAAATCCAAAGCGAGCAGCAGATTTCCGCCACGCTGGGCGCAGACCAGCTGCGGATGGGCCTGATTGCCGGGCTCATCGGCCTGGTGCTGGTCGCAGCCTACTCGATCTTCCAGTACCGCATGCTTGGGTTGGTCACCATCGCGTCGCTTGTAGTGGCCGGCATCATGACCTATCTGGCGATCGCGATTCTGGGCTGGACCGAGAACTACAGGCTGTCCCTTGCCGGCGTAGCCGGTTTGATCGTGGCGATCGGCCAGACCGCCGACTCGTTCATCGTCTACTTCGAACGCATCCGCGATGAACTGCGCGAAGGGCGCGGTTTGGTTTCCGCGGTGGACAACGGCTGGAAACGCGCACGGCAGACGGTGCTCGCTTCCAAGGCTGTCAACCTGCTGGCCGCCGTCGTGCTCTATTTCGTGGCAGTGGGCAACGTGCGCGGATTCGCTTTCACGCTCGGCCTGACCGCGGTGGCCGACCTGCTGGTCGTCTTTATGTTCACCCACCCGACCATGGTTTTGCTGGCCCGGACCAAGTTCTTCGGCGAGGGCCACCGGTTCTCGGGCCTGGACCCGCGCCTGCTGGACGCAGTGCCGCTGTACCGCGGTGCAGGGCGTATCCGCCAGCCGGGTGAGCGTAAGGTCCCGGTCCCGGCCAAGAACACCGCGGCAGCGGCCGAAGCAAGCCGACGCCAAACCATTGCCGAACGCAGGGCGGCGGAGAAGCAGCGGGCCACCAGCGGCGTGGGCCGCGGGGCCGACAAGGAGAGCAACTAAATGGCCAACTTTGCTAAGTGGGGCAACGACCTCTACACCGGCAAGCGGTCCTACGACTTCGTCGGCAAGTACAAGCTCTGGTTCGGAATCGCCATCGCGGCCATCCTGCTCTCCATCCTGGTGCCGATCATCAAGGGCGGCTTCAACCTCGGCATTGATTTCCGCGGCGGTTCCGAGTTCACCGTCTCCAACGTTGAAAACACCGACGTCGGCCCTGGCGAAGCGGCAGTGGCCAAGGTGGCTCCGGAGGCAGATCCCCAGGTGACCAACATTGCCCCGGGCACCATGCGGATCCAGACCGAGCGGCTCACCGACGACCAGACGCTTGAACTCAGGGACGCGCTCGTCGGGGCCTACGGCGTCAACGCCGACCAGGTGACGTCCTCATTCGTCGGTCCTACCTGGGGCGCAGACGTCACGCGGCAGGCGGTCTGGGGCCTGGTGGTGTTCGTTGTGCTGGCGGCGTTCATGATGGCGCTGTACTTCCGCACCTGGAAGATGTCCATTTCTGCGCTGAGCGGGCTGGTCGTGGTGCTCATCCTGACCGCAGGCATTTACTCCCTGAGCGACTTCGAAGTGACACCGTCGGCGATCATCGGCTTCCTGACCATTCTGGGCTACTCGCTGTATGACACGGTGGTGGTCTTCGACAAGATCCGCGAGAACACGGCGAATTTGGACAAGTCCACGCGAAAGACCTTCGCGGAAGAGGTCAACCTCGCCGTGAACCAGACCTTGGTCCGGTCCATCAACACCTCCGTTGTCGCCGTCCTGCCGGTGGCCGCCATCCTGTTCATTGGCGCGTTCCTGCTGGGCGCCGGAACATTGAAAGACGTGTCGTTGGCACTCTTTATCGGCATCATCATCGGGGCCGCGACGACGCTCTTCATCGCTGCGCCGATGTATGTCAGGCTACGGGCCAAGGAGCCGGCGCTGATCAAGCAGGCCAAGCGTGTGGAGGAACGGCGCCGTACCGAGGCAGCACCCGCCGTCTGACGATAAACCGGGGCGCCGGGGGCCGCCTGACGGCATAGACTGGACTTTGCGGAACAGTGCTGGATTGGTGCACCGCCGGCCGGCGGTGCACCGGCAGTTCCACGACGAATCGGGAAGGCAGGAAGGATTGGCCGAGAACCTCAGGTCGACGGACCAGGCCGCTGACACCGGAACCACTTCGGGCCCTGGTTCTTCCGGCGTGCCCGCGGCCGATCAAGTTCCGGCCACAGCACCGGTCCGCCACGCCTTCCCCGGCCGCCGGGAGCGGACAATGTCCCGGCTTGCCCGGCTGGCCGGACGCGGCGGCACCAGCTATTCGCCCATCCTTGAACCGCTGCTGCGCACTGTCAGGGCCAACAACCCGCGCGAAGACTTCGACCTGATCCAGCGCGCGTTCGTGGTGGCCGAGCGCAGCCACCGCGGACAGAAGCGCAAGAGCGGCGATCCCTACATCACGCATCCGGTGGCTGTGGCCACCATCCTGGCCGAACTGGGCATGACCGGCACGACACTGGCTGCCGCCCTGCTGCACGACACGGTGGAAGACACCGAGTACACGCTTGCCGACCTCAAGGCGGAGTTCGGTCCCGAAATCGCGATGCTGGTTGACGGCGTCACCAAACTCGACAAGGTGCAGTTCGGTGACGCGGCCCAGTCGGAGACCGTACGCAAAATGGTCGTGGCGATGGCCAGGGACATCCGCGTCCTGGTGATCAAACTTGCCGATCGGTTGCACAACGCCCGCACCTGGCGGTTTGTTTCGCCCGAGTCGTCGGCCAAGAAGGCCCGCGAGACCTTGGAAATTTTCGCCCCCTTGGCCCACCGGCTGGGCATGAACACCATCAAGTGGGAGCTGGAAGACCTTTCCTTCGCCGCCCTGCATCCCAAGGTCTACGAGGAGATCGTGCGGATGGTGGGGGAGCGCACCCCCGAACGCGAGAAGTACCTGACGACGCTGCGCACCAAGATCGGCGACGATCTGCGGGCCGTGAAGATCAAGGCGACGATCACCGGCCGGCCGAAGCACTACTACTCGATCTACCAGAAGATGATCGTGCGGGGTAAGGACTTCGACGACATCCACGACCTCATGGGCATCCGGGTTTTGGTGGACACCGTCCGCGACTGCTACGCCGCGCTCGGCGCCCTGCACGCGCGGTGGAACCCGCTGCCCGGCCGGTTCAAAGACTACATCGCGATGCCGAAGTTCAACATGTACCAGTCGCTGCACACCACGGTGATCGGCCCGGGCGGCAAGCCGGTGGAAATCCAGATCCGCACCCATGAGATGCACCGTCGCGCCGAATACGGTGTGGCGGCCCACTGGAAGTACAAGGACATTGCCCGCGGCGGGACGGCCGACGGCGGCGACATGGGCTGGCTGCGCAGCCTGGTCGACTGGCAGCAGGAGACCAGCGACCCGGCAGAGTTCCTGGACTCCCTCCGGTTCGAAATCAACGCCAAGGAAGTTTTCGTCTTCACCCCCAAGGGCGAAGTCATGGCACTACCGGCCGGATCCACTCCGGTGGACTTTGCCTACGCCGTGCACACCGAAGTGGGCCACCGCACCATCGGTGCCCGGGTCAACGGCAAGCTGGTCCCGCTGAACAGCGAACTCAACCACGGCGACTGGGTGGAAATCTTCACCTCCAAGGCCGAAGGCGCCGGCCCCAGCCAGGACTGGCAGGGCTTCGTTAAGAGCCCGCGGGCGCGGAACAAAATCCGCCAATGGTTCACCAAGGAGCGCCGCGAAGAGGCGATCGAAAAGGGCAAGGACCAACTCACCCGCGCCATGCGGAAGCAGAACCTGCCGCTGCAGAAGATGATGACGCACGACGCCTTGATGTCAGTGGCGCAGGAGCTGCACCACGCCGACGTGTCCGCGCTTTACGCCGCGGTGGGCGACGGCCATACATCGGCGCAGAACGTGATCGAACACCTGGTCGGTCTTCTCGGCGGACAGGAAGCAGTCGAAGAAGCCCAGCCGTCCATTTCGACGACGGTTAAGCGTCCGAAGCATCCGGACTCGGGCGTCACGGTCGTTGGCGTCGGCGATGTGTGGGTCAAGCTCGCCCGGTGCTGCACTCCGGTCCCGCCGGATCCCATTGTCGGATTCGTCACCCGCGGTTCCGGTGTCTCCGTGCACCGCGCTGACTGCCGCAATGTGGCGGAACTGCGCGAAAGCCCCGACCGCATCGTGGATGTCGCCTGGGCGCCCACCCAGTCCAGCGTGTTCCTGGTGGAAATCCAAGTGGAGGCATTGGACCGCAAGAGCCTGCTCTCCGATGTCACCCGAGTGCTCGCCGAAAACCACGTCAACATTCTCTCCGCCACCGTGCACACCTCAAGCGACCGGCTGGCGATTTCGCGTTTCTCGTTTGAGATGGGCGATCCGAAGTATCTCAGCCACGTGCTCGGTGCAGTGCGGCGCATCGACGGCGTGTACGACGTCTACCGCACCTCAGGGTCCCAGCGCCGCTAAGCGCAAGCACACCCGGTCACTCCGCATCCGGCGCAGGCTTGGCGTCCCTCCTGCTAAGCATTTCCGATCGCGGAGTCCAGACGCTGCAGCGCCCGGGCTTTGCCGGGCAGTCTCGGCCTGGCCTCAATGGCCTGCCGGACGGTGTCCAGCCGGCAGCCAAGCCCCTTGCTGCCTGCCAGCGCCCTCAAAACGGCGGCGGCGTCCTCTTCCGGAGCGTGCAGCGCCACATCCAGGGCGGTTCGCAGCGGCGTACTGACCGGGACCCCGCCGATGGTCACGGTGTCGAGGGGGCCCAATGTCACTTCGTGAACCAGGGCCAGCCGGAACCGGCCCTGCGACGTCGTCCGGTGCCGGTGGTCCAGCAGCACCGAGAGCTTCTGCGGCGCCGGCGCGCAACCGTAGACCCATGCCGCGGTCAGCCTTCCCAGCACCACCTTCCGGCGGACAGGTTCGGGCAAGCTGAAGAACGCGGCGGCCGCGCGGTGCCGGGGCGTGATCTGGTCCCACGGCAAGGCAAATACCGGGCCGTAGACGTTGACCACGAGCCTGTCCAGACGCATGCACTCGAGCTCGCTCCGGCTGAACGGATGCCCGGGCCGGAGCACCGCGGGCGGAACCTGGGCAGCGGGTGCAGTCGCCGGACTGGCAGGGGCTGGGTGGACGGCCATGCCAGCCAGCATGCCAAATGGCCCGGCAGAGCCGAAGGGCCGGAAACGCTTTGTGGAAAGCGGTCCCGGCCCTTCGGCTGTGTAGGAGTTACCGGCTAGGAGAAATCCTCGGCCGAGCGCAGCAGCGTATTCAGCCACTGGCGGCGGGCCTCCAGCGCCTCACGTGCCACGGTGATGCGCCGCTGGTCTCCGGCCTTTTCGGCCTGTGCCAGGTCATCTTCGAGTCCGGCGATGGCCGACTCGAGCTGGGACAGCGCACTGTTGGTCCGGGCCTTGGTTTCCGGGTTCGTCCGGCGCCAGTGGTCGTCTTCGGCCGCCTTCACCGCATCCTCCACCTTGCGCAGCCCGGCCTCGATCCGCTGCATGTCACCGCGCGGAACCTTGCCTGCTTCCTCCCACCGGTCGCGGATCGACTGCAGCGACCTCTTGGCTGCCGACAGGTCGGTCACGGGCAGCAAGGCCTGAGCCTCGGCCACCAGCGCTTCCTTGACCACCAGGTTGGCGGAGAACTCCTGGTCAATCGCCTCATTGGCTGCCTGGCGTGCAGCGAAGAACTTGTCCTGGGCTGCCCGGAACCTTGCCCACAGGGCGTCGTCGTCCTTGCGGCTGGCGCGCTTGGAAGTCTTCCAATCGTCCATCAGCTTGCGGTACTCGGCAGCGGTATGGCCCCAGTCGGTGGAGCTGGAAAGCTCTTCGGCACGGGCGATCAATGCTTCCTTGGCAGCCTTGGCCGCAGCGTTCTCGTTGTCCAGTTGGCTGAAGAACGCGCGGCGGTGCCGGTCGAAGACCGTCCGCGCGGAGCGGAAGCGCTTCCACAGTGCGTCCTCGGTACTGCGGCCCAGCCGGATGCCGTTCTTCTGGGCGGACTTCCACGCGTCAAAGAGTTCGTTCA
>NZ_JBNHHB010000212.1:0-8599 GCF_059091905.1 Arthrobacter sp. Dra40 | reverse complement strand
CACATTGTCGCCTGGTCCGAGGGCGGGCCCACCACCCTGGCCAACGGGCAGGGGCTGTGCGAGCGCTGCAACCACGCCAAGGAAGCCGACGGCTGGTTGACGAAACCCGTCGACGGGCCACGCCACACCGTGGAAACGACCACCCCCACCGGCCACACCTACACCTCCACCGCACCACCCCTGCCCGGCACCGGAACTCAAGCGGCGGAAGGGGCGGAGCCGCCGGTGCGAGCTATGCAGGTAGTCCGTCACGCGCTGGCCGTGGTTGCCATGCGGCAAGTGAAGGCTGCGGACAAACCCCGCCCCGGCATCGCTGCTGAGAGTGGATGGGTCGTTGTTCGAAGTCAGTGGGGCGACATCGTCGGCGAAGCAGCCTGACTAGGGAGCACAAGTGAGTTCACAGGCGATTCCCCGGGCTGCTTCGTCAGCGGTTATCGCGGATCAAATTGGTGATCCGAGCCGTGGAGAGGCGCCGTCCCTCGTCATCTGTCATCACCACTTCATGGACTGTGAGGGATTGACCCAACTGGATCGCCGTCGCCGTTCCAGTGACCAGACCGGAAGAGACAGACCGGTGATGGCTGGCGCCGACTTCAATCCCGACGGCGTGGCGGCCGGAGCCTGCGTGCAGCGCCGCGGCGAAGGATCCCAGCGTTTCGGCCAGCACAACATGGGCGCCGCCATGCAGGATGCCCGCCACCTGGGTATTTCCCTCGACCGGCATGCTGGCCACGATGCGCTGTGGGGTCATTTCGCTGAAGACAATGCCCATCTTGACCACCAGGGCGCCGACACCGGTATGCACGAGCCACCGGTGCAGGTGTTCCGGAACTCCTGCGTCGACGAGTTCTGCGATCGTCGCCGCAGCGGAGGCCTGCACGTGTCCGGGCACACCGCCGTCGGGTGTGAATTTGTCGCTCATGGGAACTAGGCTGGCAGGTGTGAGTGAAACTAACAAACCGGACGCAGCCACAGCCACTTTGGAGGCCGAGGGGGCTCCGTTGACCGGCATAGAGGGAGCATCTTCCGGCCCTCACCGCCTGTTGCTGATCGATGGCCATTCCATGGCGTTCCGCGCTTTCTACGCGCTGCCCATGGAGAACTTCTCCACCGATACCGGACAGCACACGAATGCGGTCTACGGTTTCACTTCCATGCTGATCAAGATGATCGAGCAGCGCGAACCCACCCATGTTGCGGTGGCCTTTGACCTGGACACCCCAACGTTCCGCACTCAGGAGTATGCCGAGTACAAGGGCGGCCGGAACAAGACGCCCGAGGAATTCCACGGCCAGGTGGACCTGATCATCAAGGTGATGGAGGCGATGCAGATTCCCACCGTCACCCTTGACGGTTACGAAGCCGATGACATCATCGCCACGCTCAGCACCCAGGCTGAAGAAGCTGGGTGGGAAGTCATGGTGGTCTCCGGCGACCGCGACGCTTTCCAGCTGATCACCGACAAGGTAACGGTCCTTTACCCGAAGAAGGGCATCAGTGACATTCCGCCCATGGACAGCGCAGCGGTGGAGGCCAAATACTTCGTCCCGCCGGAGCGCTATTCCGATCTGGCCGCCCTGGTCGGCGAGACGGCCGACAACTTGCCCGGCGTTCCGGGCGTGGGTCCCAAGACCGCTGCCAAGTGGATCAACTTGTACGGCGGCGTGGACGGCATCCTGGAGAACCTGGATGCCATCGGCGGCAAGGTCGGCGAATCCCTGCGCGCCAACGTCGACTCGGTCAAGCGCAACCGGCGGCTTAACCACCTGCTGCGGGATCTGGAGCTGCCGGTGGAGCTGGAGAACATGGTGCTGCAGCACCCCGACCGCGCCGCTATCGAGGAACTCTTCGATGCGCTGCAGTTCAACACTCTACGCAAGCGACTCTTCGACCTCTTCGGCGAGGAAGACGCCGTGCGCGAGACGGAGGTCAACGCCCCTGCTCACCATGTGGTTTCGGAAGCAGCTGCGCTCAAGGAGTGGTTCGCGGAGACCAACCAGCTGAATGTCGCACTGCAGCTCGTGGCGGAGACCGCGGAAGGTGGGGACGACGCCGTCGGGCTGGCTCTGGTGGCGCACGCACGCGCTGCCTATGTGCCGCTGGCCTCGCTCGACGCGGAGGCCGAGCAGTTGCTGGCACACTGGCTGTCCGACCTGGACGCACCGAAGATCGTCCACGACTTCAAGTACGCCTACAAGGTTCTCTCGCGGCGAGGATTCGAATTGCTGGGAGTGGTGGATGACACCGCAATTTCGGCCTATCTGATTCAGCCCGACCGGCGCAGCTACGAACTGGCTGACTTGGCCCAGTACCACCTGAAGATGTCCGTGGCGGCCCCCGATGCGGCCGCAAGCGGGCAGTTGGAGCTTGGCCTGACCGAGGATGACAAGGCCGGTCCCGCCGTGGTCCAGGCGTTCGCAGCGCTGCAATTGAGCGAACATTTCGCGGGTCAACTGGTCGAGCGCGGCGCCAACCAGTTGATGGGTGGGCTTGACCTGCCGCTGTCGCTGGTGCTGGCGCGGATGGAACTGGCCGGTATTGCGATGGACGCCGCCGCACTGGACCGGTTGGTGGACGACTTTACGGTCACCATCGACGCCGCAAGTTCGGCAGCCTTCGGCATCATCGGCAAGGAAATCAATCTGGGCTCGCCCAAGCAGCTGCAGGCCGTGCTGTTCGAGGACCTGGGCCTGCCGAAGACCAAGAAAATCAAGACCGGCTATTCGACCGACGCCGACGCACTCAACGATCTGTTCGCCAAGACCGGCAATGAGTTCCTGGTGCAACTGCTGACCTACCGCGATGCCACGAAGCTGCGGCAGACGGTGGAAGGCCTGCGCAAGACGGTGGCGGACGATGGGCGGATCCACACCACCTACGCCCAGACGGTAGCCGCCACCGGACGCCTTTCCTCGATCAACCCGAACCTGCAGAACATTCCGGTCCGTTCGGAAGAAGGCCGGCGGATCCGGGAAGCATTCGTCGTCGGCGAGGGCTACGAGACGCTATTGACGGCGGACTACTCGCAGATCGAAATGCGGATCATGGCCCACCTGTCCGGCGACGAGGGGCTGATCGAGGCCTTCCGCTCCGGCGAGGACCTGCACCGGTTTGTTGGCGCTCACATTTTCGGGGTCGCGCCGGAGGACGTGACCAGCGAGATGCGCGCTAAGGTCAAGGCGATGTCCTACGGCCTGGTGTACGGACTGAGTTCGTTCGGCTTGTCCAAGCAGCTGAACATCTCGGTGGACGAGGCTCGGACGCTCATGAAGGACTACTTCTCCCGGTTCGGCGCCGTCCGCGACTACCTGCGCGGCGTAGTGGACCAGGCCAGGGTTGACGGATTCACCTCGACGATCGAAGGCCGGCGCCGGTACCTGCCGGATCTGGCCAGCGACAACCGGCAGTTGCGGGAGATGTCGGAGCGTGCGGCCCTCAACGCACCGATCCAAGGCTCCGCCGCGGACATCATTAAGAAGGCGATGCTCGGCGTCGCCCAGGAGCTGGAAAGCCAGGGGCTGAAGTCCCGGATGCTGCTGCAGGTCCACGATGAACTGGTGCTGGAAGTGGCACCGGGGGAGCGGGAACAGGTGGAGCAGTTGGTGCGCGCCCAGATGGGCGGCGCCGCGGACCTGTCCGTGCCGCTGGATGTTTCAGTGGGCGTGGGCGCCAACTGGCAAGAAGCCGGCCACTAGCCGGTCTGCTTCATCCGGGCGTGGCGAGGCGGCCGAGCAGGCCGCCCTCCGCCAGGTACGCCGTGACGGAGACCGCGATGGCTTCGGCCGCGAGCAGTGACACCAGCACCACCAGTTGGATGAGGCCGGCATCGAGCGGGGATGCACCCCCGAGCACCAGTCCGACGAATGCTCCGGGCAACGTGACTGTGCCCACCGTGCGGGTTTGGTCTAGCGCCGGCAGCAGCGCTTCGGCTGCCACCGGCCGGGCCACCAACGACCGGGCGGCGCGGCCCCGCAGCCCGAGGGCCAGGCCGGCTTCGACTTCCCCTGACCGCGCCTGCAACTCCTGGGACAGCCGCCGGCCGGCCAGATTCGTGGCGGTCATCGAGCCGCCAATCAGCTGGCCCACCACGGCCGCCAGGGCCAACGGCTGCAGCGGCAGGACCCCGGTCACCAACATCAATCCGACGACCGGCGCGGTGCCGGCGGCAATGGGGAGCGCGGCCCGCCAGACGGCTGTGTCACCGATGCGGCGCGCAGCGGTCCACGAGGCCACGGCCAGCATCAGCAGCAGGAAGGCTGCGGCCAGCCATCCAGACCTGCCCAGCTGGGAAATGACGACGGCGACGACGGCCAGCTGGGCGAGTGCCCGCGTCCCGGCCAGCAGGACCTGCCTGATGGGTATCCCCAGCACGGTCCGTCCAACGGCGGCGGCAACGCCCAGCAGGGCAACCAGCAGAACCCAGACAACAGGACCGGTGTTCAGCAGCGTTGAATGATCCGGCACCCGCCCAGTCTCGCACTTCGGGCTTGCGCACGGGCGTCCCGGGGCACGGTGTGCTCTGGCGGACCGGGGGAGCTGCGGCTAGGCTCACAAACCGTGATCACCCGCACGCAGGACACCCGCCAGGACCTCCGCATCGACCGGTTCGCCGCCGGGCTTGACGGAGAAGCACCGGACGCCAGGACGCTGGGCTGGTTCGAAGCGGTCAGCTTCGGCTTCCACGACAAGAAACCGGATCCGTCCGACGTCGCGGCGTACACCAAGGCCTACGGCTTGGACCGGCGGATCCTTTGGGGCGCCTACGATGATTCGCCGCGCCCCGGCGTGTGGGACATCCACGTACCCGTCGCCACCTACGCCACCATGGTCAACACCCTCAACGTGGGCGGCGGGCGCCTGATGGACACCCACCTTATTACCGCAGTGACCGTCCGGGCCACGCACCGGCGCCGCGGTCTGCTCCGGCGGATGATCACCGACGACCTGAAAGACGCGGCCGGCCAGGGGCTGGCGATGGCGGCACTGACGGCTTCCGAGGCCACCATCTACGGCCGGTTCGGTTTCGGTGCCGCCACGTTCACCCGTGAGGTGGAGATCGACGTCCGGGAACGGTTCGGACTGCGTGCCCCGGCGACCGGGACAATGGAGCTGGCCGATCCGGCCTCGCTCCAGGAACTGGCGCCGGAATTGTTCAACCGGTTCCATGCCCGCGTCCCGGGCTCCATTGGCCGCCAAGCCAGCTACGCCCTGCGCGTCTCGGGCCACTGGAGCCAGGACGGCGCGTCGGAGGACAAGGCGCTGCGTACCGCAGTCCATTACGACGGCGAGGGCCGCCCGGACGGCTACGTCAGCTATCGCTTCGCCGGCTGGGAAACCAAGCCGTACACCGTGAAGGTCATTGATCTGGTCGCTGCCGGACAGGACGCCTACCTGGAGCTGTGGCGTTATCTCGGATCACTGGATCTGGTTGAGCGCATCCAGTTCCCGCTCTCCCCGGAGCAGGATCCGCTGGCCTGGGGACTGACAGACAGCCGTGGCTATGAGGTGAAGTCGGTGGAAGATGTTTTGTGGCTGCGCGTGCTGGACCCGGTGACGGTCCTGCAGACGCGGCCGTACTTTCACGACGGCGCCTGCACGCTGCGGATCAGCGATCCGTTGGACATCTGCGGCGGCACATACCGGCTCACCGTGAAGGACGGCCGCGGAACCGTCGACCGGCTGGCTCCGGACGCGGACGTCGACGCCGTCGTGCCGGTGGATTCACTCGGCTCCCTCTTCCTCGGTGGGGCCCGCGCCAGGACGCTGGCCGCGGCCGGGCATTTCTCCGGGGCATCCGCGGCCACTGTTGACCGGCTGGACAGCTTTTTCGCAACGGACACCGCGCCCTACTGCATCACGCATTTCTGACCGGCGGCCGCCCGGCGGCTGGCCCGGCAAGGCCGCCGTGCCGGGCCTAAGCGCCGTGGGGCCGGGGCGCTTTGCCCGAATTGCGGTAACCGGCTAGACTTATTGGGCGCGTAATGCGTATGGAGAGCCCCTTCCAACGGAGGGCAGGCTCCATCAGCTTCACCAAAATACATCAGTCCGTTTCCGTAAACGGCAATGCATCCCATGGGCAGCAGCGGTTGAGTGCTGTTGTGCGCCGGGAGGCAGAGCAGTAACGGAACTCAGAAATCTATCCACATCGGAGCCCCTACTACATGACCATCACCTCCACCGAGAAGCCCGGTACCCCGCAGGTCGCCATCAACGACATCGGTACCGCTGAAGACTTCCTCGCAGCCGTCGACGCAACCATCAAGTACTTCAATGATGGCGATCTGGTCGAAGGCATTGTCGTCAAGGTTGACCGCGACGAAGTCCTGCTCGACATCGGTTACAAGACCGAAGGTGTCATCCCCTCCCGCGAGCTTTCCATCAAGCACGACGTCGACCCGGGCGATGTTGTCGCCGTCGGTGACGAGGTCGAAGCCTTGGTGTTGACCAAGGAAGACAAGGAAGGCCGTCTGATCCTGTCCAAGAAGCGTGCTCAGTACGAGCGCGCTTGGGGCGACATCGAGAAGGTCAAGGAAGAGGACGGCGTTGTTACCGGCACCGTCATCGAGGTTGTCAAGGGTGGCCTGATCCTCGACATCGGCCTGCGCGGCTTCCTGCCCGCCTCCCTGGTCGAAATGCGCCGCGTGCGCGACCTGGCTCCGTACATCGGTCAGCAGATCGAAGCGAAGATCATCGAGCTGGACAAGAACCGCAACAACGTGGTGCTGTCCCGCCGTGCATGGCTCGAGCAGACCCAGTCCGAGGTCCGCTCCACCTTCCTCAACAAGCTGGAGAAGGGCCAGGTCCGTCCGGGCGTCGTCTCCTCGATCGTCAACTTCGGTGCCTTCGTGGACCTGGGCGGCGTCGACGGCCTGGTGCACGTCTCCGAGCTCTCTTGGAAGCACATCGACCACCCCTCCGAGGTTGTCGAGGTTGGCCAGGAAGTCACCGTCGAGGTTCTCGAGGTGGATCTGGATCGCGAGCGCGTGTCCCTGTCCCTGAAGGCCACCCAGGAAGATCCGTGGCAGACCTTCGCCCGCACCCATGCTCTGGGCCAGATCGTCCCGGGCAAGGTCACCAAGCTGGTGCCGTTCGGTGCGTTCGTCCGCGTCGAAGACGGCATCGAGGGCCTGGTTCACATCTCCGAGCTGGCCGTGCGCCACGTGGAGCTGGCCGAGCAGGTTGTCTCCGTCAACGACGAGGTCTTCGTCAAGGTCATCGACATCGACCTGGAGCGCCGCCGCATCTCGCTGTCGCTGAAGCAGGCCAACGAGGGTGTAGACCCCGAGGGCACCGAGTTCGATCCGGCTCTGTACGGCATGGCTGCAGAGTACGACGAGCAGGGCAACTACAAGTACCCGGAGGGCTTCGACCCCGAGACCAACGAGTGGCTCGAAGGCTACGAAGCACAGCGCGCCGCATGGGAGCAGCAGTACGCTGACGCCCAGGCTCGCTGGGAAGCCCACAAGAAGCAGGTTGCTGCTTCGCTGGCCGAGGAAGCCCAGGCTCCGGGCGAGTCCGAGGCCGCACCGACCAGCTACTCCTCCGACGCCCCGGCGGCTCCGGCCTCCACTGGCGGCACCCTGGCTTCCGACGAAGCCTTGGCTGCACTGCGTGAGAAGCTGACCGGCGCGTAACAACTGCATCAACGGCGCCGGAACCATCCGGCGCTGGGTGGCTCATGGAACCCCCGTACCTTTCAGGTACGGGGGTTCTTGCCGTCGGGCCCGGCTCCGAGCCGCCGGCACCCACGTAACGGGCACGCCCACGGAGGCATTCGGCGGTTACCGCGGGCAACTGGTTCTTCCCGTGCGGACCGCCGCGGCGTAGCATGAGCCCACCAGCGTCCAGGACGCAGACTTGGGGGCCTACATGCGCCGTGCAGAATCCGTTCCGCAGCGTTTCCAGAATCATCCTGATCACCGCACCCGGCTGTGGACCGTTGCGTTATGCGCGGCACTGGTCTGCGGCGTTGCAGCATGTTCGGACGAGCCGCGGCCGCCTGTGCAGGTGGGTGCCCCGCCGGACCCGTCTTTCGTGCGTGAGGTAGTAAAGCCCAGTGGGTTGACGCGGCATTTGGAGGCGCTGCAGGCGGCGGCGGACGCGAACGGTGGGAACCGGGCCGACGCCACCGGGGGCTATGAGGCATCCGCGGCCTACGTCGAGGAGCAGTTGCGTGCGGCGGGGTATGAGCCGCGGCGGCAGGAGTTCAGCTACGGTCGGCGCAACCCCGTGGACGCGTTCAACATCCTGGCCGACACGGGCACCGGCGGCGGCTCGGGGAGCGTGCTGGTGCTCGGCGCGCACCTGGACTCGGTCGAGGAGGGGCCCGGGCTCAACGACAACGGCAGCGGGGTCGCCGCGGTGCTGGAGGTCGCGCTGCGGCTCGCGGAGCAGGGCGCCGTGTCGCGGGATCGGATCCGGTTCGCGTTCTGGGGCGGAGAGGAAGACGGGCTGCACGGCTCGGAACACTATGTCGAGGAACTCTCCCGCGCGGAGGCCGCTGAGCACGTCGCGTACTTGAACGTCGATGTGGTGGGCTCGCCGAACGCGGTGGCGTTCGTGTACGACGGCGACGGCTCGGACAGCGAGGAGGCCGGGC
>NZ_JBNHHB010000211.1:0-8664 GCF_059091905.1 Arthrobacter sp. Dra40 | reverse complement strand
CGCTGTTCGCCGACCTGATCGACGGCTCGGTGACGCGGTCGCTTCGAGTCCTGATGGACGAAGCCGTGGGCCGGAACGTCATTCACGAGGGCGATGTCGGGCTGCCCACCGTCAACGGCTACGCCTACTACTACTACCGCAGTCGGGCGATGGTGCGGATGTTGGGCCGGACACCGGCCGCGATGGCGGCATTGATTCGCGGCAAAGCACACATGGGGGTGGCCGGATGGCGGGATTTCTCCCACCCCCGCTATGAGCGGATCGTTGTGGACTGGTCGGCGAAGCCGGTAAGGGAATTGTCGGGAGAGGATGTGCTGGAGGGCGTGCAGTCCTTGGTGGATGCGTGCGCCGTGTACTACACGGCGGTGCAGTCCATCATTCCCATCGCCGCGACCAGCGAAATCTCCTTCCGGGCGTATTACAACAAGGCCGTGCGTCGTACGGAGGATCCTCCCGCCGTGACGTTCCTGCTAGGTTATGACAGCGAACCGATCCGGGCGGAAAAGTCCCTCTACGACCTCGCTGGCTGGGTCCGCGGGGTGCCAGGCTTGGCCCCGGCGCTCCTCGCGACTCCTTCAAGGGCGCTGGCCGACTCGCAGCGCACGGGGTCCGCGCCTGCCGGGGTGGACCCTGTACTGTGGCGGCAGTGGCAGCCACGGCTCCAGGCCCACCTCGACCGGTTCGGCCATACGGTCTACAACCTTGACTTCATCCATCCGGTGCCGGCCGATGATCCTACGCCGCTGCTGGAAACGGTGAAGTTCTACCTGCGTGGACAGGGCCAAGACCCGCACGAACGGCAGAGACTGTCGGCTGCCCGCAGGGAGGACCACACCAACCGCATCGCCACCCGGCTCGGGCGGACCCGCAGAGCCGCCGCGTTCTTCCGGTTGCTGCGGTGGGCGCAAAACGCCGCACCCATCCGCGAGGACGCCCTGGCCGACGTCGGCCTGGCCTGGCCGCTGATCCGCCGGATGCTGCTGGAGCTCGGACAACGCCTGGTTGATGCGGCAGTGATTGCCGAGCCCTCCGACGTGTTCTGGCTGCGTTATCGGGAACTGGCCAGTGCCGTCGACTTCGGCCTCGCCGCACCGCGGATCCGGGAAGCCCCGGGGAACCAGGGAATCCAGTACGTGGCTGAGCAGCCGGGCACACGGGCGGTAGCCATTACCGGCGCAGACCGTCCCGTCCGGGCAGCCGCCGTCGAGGAGCGCAAGATGCTGTGGCGCGGCCAGCTTAAAGCCGCCGCTCCGCAAATGCTGCCCGAGAGCAGGTTGATGGAACGAGCCTTCGGGTCAATGATGCCCGCCCGGTCGCGGCAGGCTGACGGGACCATCAAAGGGATCGGGGCCAGTCCCGGCCGGATCAGCGCTCCCGCCCGGGTCCTGGACGGGCCGGAGGACTTCGGCCGGATGGCGCCTGGAGACGTCCTGGTAGCCCGCATCACCACTCCCGCCTGGACGCCGCTGTTCGCGATGGCCTCGGCCGTGGTCACCGACGTGGGGGGCCCCTTGAGCCACAGCTCCATCGTGGCCCGGGAATACGGCATCCCCGCCGTGCTCGGCACGGGGGTGGCCACGCAACGCGTCACAAGCGGCCAGCAGATCCGTGTCGACGGCGACGCCGGCACCGTCACGATCGAAAAAGCGCCCACTGCATAGCAGCGGGCGCGGTACGTCCAAGATGGAGCCCCCTGCCAGAATCGAACTGGCGACCTTTTCATTACGAGTGAAACGCTCTACCGACTGAGCTAAGGAGGCGGGAAGCAGGACCGTTGCCGGGCCGAATCCACGAAGAACAACTATATGGGAGCCGTGGCAGGCCGGTCAAAACGGACCGGCCCGCTCGGGCTCACGAACAGACGGTGCCCTCGGCCGGCACCGTGCCGTCGGCGAAGTAGCTGTCCACCGCGTTCCGGATGCAGGTGTTCCCGCGTCCGTAGGCTGTGTGGCCTTCGCCCTCGTAGGTCAGCAGGGTAGCCGAGTCCAAATCCTTGGCCATCGACTCCGCCCACTGGTAGGGGGTGGCCGGGTCGCCGGTGGTGCCGATGACCAGCATCGGGGCAGCGCCCTCGGCGTGGATCGGGGCACGCTTGCCGGTGGGCTCGTACGGCCAGTTTTTGCAGGTCACCCCGCCGAAGGACAGGTAGCGGCCGATGGTGGGGGAGGCCTTTTCCAGTTCCTTGGCGTCCTGGCGCATGGCGGCGAGGTCGGTTTCCATGGGGTAGTCCAGGCAGTTCACTGCCATGAAGGCGAAGGTGCTGTTGCTGGTGTAGTGGCCGTCGGGACCGCGTCCGGCGCTGCTGTCGGCCAGGCGCAGCACGGTGTCCGGATCGCCTTGGAACGCGCTGGTCAGGGCCTGGGTGAGGATCGGCCAGCTGGCGTCGTCGTACAGTGGCACCAACAGGCCGGAGACGAAGGTTCCCACCGGAACCAAGCGGCCGTCTGACGCCGTGAGGGGGCTTGCTTCGACGGAACGGATCAGGTCCCGCAGCTGCGCCACGGCGTCGTCCACGCTGCCGCTCATCGGACAGCCTGAATCCTTCAGGCAGGACGCCGCGTAGGCGTGGAACGCGTCCTCGAACGCGGCCGCCTGGCCCAGGGTGACCTGCTCGTTGCTCAGTGCAGGATCCAGCGCGCCGTCGAGAACCATCCGGCCGGTCCGCTCGGGGAACAGCCCGGCGTAGGTGGCGCCCAGGAACGTGCCGTAGGAAAAGCCCAGGTAGTTCAGTTTTTCGTCGCCGACCACCGCGCGGATGATGTCCATGTCCTTGGCTGCGCTGACGGTGTCCACATGGCCCAGGACAGCGCCGGTCTTTTTGGCGCACTCCGCGGCGAGCTTGGCGGCGTCATCGATCGCCCGCTGGATGTCCTCGTCTGAGTCGCGGTTGTACTCGGTCTGCCGTGCTTCGTCCCGTTCGGCGTCGGTCTGGCAGGTCACCGGCGCCGAACGCTCGACGCCGCGTGGGTCGAAGCCGACCAGGTCGTACTCGCTGCGGAGCTGTTTGGAAAACATTGTCTGAAGGCCGTCGCGCAGCAGGTCGTAGCCGGAGCCGCCCGGCCCGCCCGGGTTGACAAGCAGCGATCCTTGGGCCGAACTTCCGGCGTCACTGCGGATGGCGGCAAGCTGGATTTCTTCGCCGCCGGCGTCCGAGTAGTCCAGCGGCACGTCGATGTCCGCGCACTCCAAGCCGTTCTCGCACGGCTGCCAGTCGACGTCCTGCGTGTAGAACGGCATCAGCTCCTCGGCCACGCCGTTGGTGACCTGCGCCGGGTCCGCCGGCTCGCGCTCCTGTGCCGGGGCGACCACCGAGCAACCCGAGCCCAGCAGGAGGACGACGGCGGCCAGCGCGGCCGCTGCGGAACGGCGCACTGTTGTTACGGGGTGCCTGGGGCGGGTGCGGGGCATGCGGGCAACTCCTGGATAGTGCTGCGTGCGGGGTCCGGGGGCGGACTCAGAGCAGGCTGACGGCCATGGCTTCCATGGCCAGGACTGGGGCAACGTTGGTGCCCAGGCGCTGCCTGGCCTGGGCGATGGCATCCATTCTGCCCAACGTCTGTTCGGGGGTGAACCGTTCCGCGTAGGCGGTCAGCTCCGGGCGCAGGTATTCGTTGACCAGTTCGGTGCCGGTGCCCAGCTGGAGGGTGAGGACGTCGCGGAAGAAGGTGCTCAGGTCGATCATCACCCGGTCCAGCGAGTCGCTGACGCTGCGCTTGGCGCGGCGTTTTTGGTCTTCTTCCATCCGCTTGAGCTGGCTGCGGATCGCCGGCGGCATGACGCCTTTTTCGGGTGCCCCGAGCGCAACCAGGAGCGCCTCGCGCTCGGCCTCGTTGCGCTGCTCGGAGGCGGCGGCGGCGTCGGCATTGGAGATCTCCACTAGTTCGCCGGCGGCAGTGACGGCGTCGGCCACACCGCGCAGCCGCAGCGGCAACCGCACAATCGTGTCGCGGCGGTGGCGGGCGTCGGCGTCGGTCGCCAACCGGCGGGCCACGCCGATGTGGCTCTGCGAGACGCGGGCGGCGAAACCGGCCAGCTCGGGGTCCGCGCCGTCCCGGCGGACCAGGAGGGCGGCGACGTCGTCGGCAGGCGGAATACGCAGGCCCACCGGGCGGCAACGCGAGCGGATGGTCACCAGGACGTCCGCCGGGCTGGGGGTGCACAGGATCCATATTGTCCGGGGCGGCGGTTCCTCGATGGCCTTGAGCAAAACGTTGGTGGTGCGCTCCGTCATCCGGTCAGCATCCTCGATGATGATCACGCGCCAACGGCCCGAGGACGGCTTGTCCTGTGCCTTGCCGACCAGCTCGCGCATCTCCTGGATGGAGAACGTGACGTTCTCGGTGGCCACCAAGGTGGCGTCCGCGTTGGAACCGGCCAGCACGGTACGGCAGGCGTGGCAGGTTCCGCAGCCGCGGTCGGCAGGATCGGGCTGTTCGCACAGCAGCGATGCGGCGAAGGACTTGGCGGCGTTGCTGCGGCCGGAGCCGGGCGGGCCGGTGAACAACCAGGCATGCGCCGGGCGTTCGGCGGCGGCCGCCCGGCTGAGCTGTTCGACCACCGCGCTCTGGCCGGGCAGGTCGGACCAGACGCTCATGCCAGCAACTCCTGCACCCGGGCCATGATGGCTTCGGTCAGGTCAGCGCGGCCGGCACTGGCGTCCAGCACCAGGTACTTTTCCGGCGCCGCGCCGGCCAGCTCCAGAAATGCCTCGCGGATCCGGGAGTGGAAGTCGTCGGGCTCGGACTCCAGCCGGTCTTCTGCAGCCTCGCCGGCGGTGCGGCGCGTGCGGCCCTGCTGTGGGGCAACATCGAGCAGGACAGTCAAATCCGGCAGCACCCGGTCTGTGGCCCACAGGTTGAGCTCGCGCACCGCCGCAAGGCCGAGTCCGCGGCCGGCACCCTGGTACGCCACGGAGGAGTCGATAAACCGGTCGCAGACCACGACGTCGCCGCGCTCCAGCGCGGGCCGGATGACTTGTTCGACGTGGGCGGCACGGGAGGCTGAGAAGATCAGTGCTTCGGTGCGGGCATCGATCTCGCCGTGACCGTGTTCGAGCACCAGAGCGCGCAGCTTTTCGCCCACGGGTGTGCCCCCGGGTTCGCGTGTGCGGAGCACCGTGCGGCCCAGCCCCTGCAGGCGGTGTTCGACGGCGGCGGCCTGGGTGGATTTCCCGGCCCCGTCCCCGCCTTCGAATGCGATGAAGAGGCCGCGGGCTTCGGCGGGCTGGCGGTCGGAACTCACCTGATTAGCCTAGCCGGAATCGCTGGTACGCGCGGGACGGTCACAGTTAGCGTGTGGACGGCGCCGGTACTACTCTGTCGTCATGACCGACGCCTCCTCTCCCGGCCGCCACGACGACGAGCATCTTGCTCCTGACACGGTGGTGGTTTCATCCGGACGGCCGCCGCGCGACCACGACGCCCCGGTCAATCCGCCGGTGGTGTTGTCGTCAACGTTCTTCGGTCGCGGCGACGTGGTGCAGGGGGACCGCGCCTATGGGCGCTACTCCAATCCGACGTGGGATCCGTTCGAGGAGACCCTGGCCGACCTGGAAGGCGCGTCCTTGCCCGGGCTGGTCTTCGCCTCCGGCCTGGCAGCGGTTTCCGCGGCGCTGTCGCTGATCCCCTCCGGCGGTGTATTGGTGATGCCGCGGCACAGTTACCAGGGCAGCCTGGCTATTGCCGAGCAGTTGGCCGGGCGCGGCGAACTGCAGTTGCGCACCGTTGACATCGCGGACACCGATGCCGTGACGGGGCAGCTCGCCGGTGCCGACATGCTGTGGCTGGAAAGCCCGACCAACCCGATGCTCGAGATTGCGGAAGTCGAAGTGCTCGCCCGCGCCGCGCACGAGGCCGGCGCCCTGGTGGTTGCCGACAACACCTTCTCCACGCCCTTGGGCCAGCGTCCGCTGGCGGCCGGGGTCGACGTCGTCGTGCATTCGGTGACCAAATATCTGGCCGGCCACTCCGATGTTGTGCTGGGCGCCGTCGTGACGTCGCATGAAGACCTGCGCGCCAAGCTGCTGGTGCACCGGTCGCTGCACGGGGCCATCGCCGGGCCGTTCGAAACCTGGCTGGCACTGCGCGGCGTGCGGACGATGGCGCTGCGCGTCGAGCGATCCCAGGCCAGCGCCGGCGAACTTGCCCGGAAACTGCAGCAGCACCCGGCAGTGGAAGCCGTGCGCTATCCCGGCCTGCCCGACGACCCGGGGCACGCGCGCGCCGCCGCCCAGATGGACGGCTTCGGCTCCATCATCGCGATCCAGGTCAAGGGCGGAATGGCCGCCGCAGACAAGGTCATCGAGGCACTGCGGCTCTGGCTCCCGGCAACCTCGCTGGGCGGCGTCGAATCGCTGATCGAGCGGCGCCGCCGCCATGTCAACGAGCCCGAAAGCGTGCCGGAAAACCTGCTGCGGCTGTCGGTGGGAATTGAGAACCCGGCAGACCTCTGGGCGGACCTGGATCAGGCCCTCGCCGCGGTCGACGTGTGAGACTGCCGAAACACACCCCCACCGGTTAGGCTTAAGGCGTGCTACTCGCCTACGACATCCAGTACTGGCTCTACATGGCCTTGGGGCTGATCGCCCTGGTTATTGAAGTGTGGGCGCTGGCGGACTGCGTGGGCCGCAAGGCCGACTACTTCCAGGCAGCGTTCAAGAAGACCAAGGGCTTCTGGGTCGGCGTGCTGGCCGCTGCCACGGCAGTCGGTGCCTTGGCAGCCTTGGGGTCTGGCGGTCTCAGCACCTGGATGATCTTCCAGCTGGCCGCGGTTTCCGCCGCCGGCGTGTACCTGGCGGACGTCAAGCCCGCACTGATCGAGGTCAAGGGCGGCGGGTCGGCCTACCCCTGGTAGCCGGCGCATCAGCCGGCATGGCCTCCCGGCCTGCCGGATCAGGATGCCGGCGCGACGGCGTGCCACGCCACGGTGACCTCACCAAGACGCCACCGCGACGGGCCATCCAGAACCGGCCATCCGCCGTCGTGCAGTGAACGGCACATAGCCAGCCAGCGCTGCCGGTGCCCGAAGGAGGCCAGCGGTGCCGCCTCCGCCCACGCGCGGTCCAACGCCTGCAGGTAGCGGTGTACCGGCTCGCCGGCGACATTGTGGTGGATCAGGGCCTTCGGCAGCCGCTCCGCCACGTCCGAGGGTCGGGCGAACGCGCCGAACCGCAGCGAAATGCTCAACGACAACGGGCCCTCCGGCGCCACCGCGATCCACGTCGCCCGGCGGCCGATCTCATCGCACGTACCGTCAATGAACAGTCCGCCCGGGGCCAGGCGCCCGCACACGGTGTCCCACGCGGCGCCGTACTCGGATTCCGGGTACTGCCGCAGCACGTTGAACGCGCGGACCACCGCCGGCCGACGGCCCGCCACCGGAATTTCAAAGCCGCCCTGGCGGAAGCTCAGTCCCGGCCGCTCCAACGGTTTGGCGACGGCGACCCGTGCCGGCTCTATTTCGATGCCGATGATTTCGACGTCGGGGCGCACCCGGGACAGGCGGTAGTGGAGTTCGACGGCGGTAGTGGGCACCGCGCCATAGCCCAGATCGATGACCAGCGGATCAGCGTACCGGCGAAGGCGGCTGGCTTCGGGGCCGGCCAGCCAACGGTCCATTCGGCGCAGCCGGTTGGGATTGGTGGTGCCCCGGGTGACGGTGCCGACGGGTCGGCGGAGCGGCCGGCTGGGGGACGCGGTCGCTGGGGGCACGAGAAAAAAGAATAAACGCACGGCGGACCCGCAGAAGCCGCCGGAACCCCCATTGTGCCGAAGCTCACGAGTGATTTTTTGCCGTCCTTGGCCAAGCCGTGTCCGTAACGTGCCGCTCGTGCCCTCCGCCCCTCGGCACTGCTCCGCTAGGATTGCAGCCATGACTTCCACTTCGAAACACACGCTGGTCCTGTTGCGCCACGGGCAGAGCGACTGGAACGAAAAGAATCTCTTTACCGGCTGGGTCGATGTCCCGCTGACCGAGCTGGGACGCAAGGAAGCGCACCGCGGCGGCGAACTGCTGGTTGAGAACAACCTGCAGCCGGATGTTCTCTACACCTCGCGGCTGAAGCGGGCCATCGTCACCGCCAACATCGCTTTGGAAGCTGCGGACCGCAGCTGGATCGACGTCAAGCGCAGTTGGCGGCTGAACGAGCGCCACTACGGTGCCCTGCAGGGCAAGGACAAGGCCCAGATCCGCGACGAGTTCGGCGAGGATCAGTTCATGATGTGGCGCCGCTCCTACGACACTCCGCCGCCCGCGCTGGATGATGCCAGCAAGTGGTCGCAGGTCGACGACCCGCGCTACGCGGATCTGGGGGACGCGGTGCCGCGGACCGAATGCCTCAAGGACGTGCTGGAGCGTTTCCTGCCCTACTGGGAATCGGACATCGCCGTGGATCTCATGGCGGGCAAGACCGTCCTGGTTGCCGCGCACGGCAACTCGCTGCGCGCGCTGGTCAAGCACCTGGACGGCATCAGCGACGACGAGATCGCCGGGCTCAACATCCCTACCGGCATCCCGCTGGTGTACGAGCTGGACGAGAACCTGAAGCCGGTCAAGGCCGGCGGCACCTATCTGGACGCAGAAGCGGCGGCGGAAGCCATCCAGGCTGTGGCCAACCAAGGCAAGAAGTAGCCTCGGGTTAAACCGGAAGGCCGGCTCCCCGCGGGG
>NZ_JBNHHB010000210.1:0-8874 GCF_059091905.1 Arthrobacter sp. Dra40 | reverse complement strand
ACCCTCGAGCAGTTCGCGCTCCCACTCAGCCATCGGCTCGGCCGGAGCTTCGGTGTTGCCTGCGGCGCGGTTGTTGCGGGCAATGAGGCCCTCGGCAACGGCGTCGGCGATCACGCGGGTCAGCAGGTTCACGGAGCGAATGGCGTCGTCGTTGCCCGGGATCGGGAAGTCGACTTCGTCCGGATCGCAGTTGGTGTCCAGGATGGCCACAACGGGGATGCCGAGCTTCTGGGCCTCGTCAATGGCGAGGTGTTCCTTCTTGGTGTCGACAACCCACATGACCGAAGGAGTCTTGGTCAGGTTGCGGATGCCGCCCAGTGTGGTTTCCAGCTTGGTCTTCTCGCGCTGCAGCAGCAGCAGTTCCTTCTTGGTGCGGCCGGAGGCGGCAACGTCGTCGAAGTTGATCTCTTCGAGTTCCTTCAGGCGCGAGATGCGCTTGGAAACGGTCTGGAAGTTGGTCATCATGCCGCCGAGCCAGCGCTGGTTGACATACGGCTGGCCAACGCGGGTGGCCTGCTCGGCAATCGCTTCCTGGGCCTGCTTCTTGGTGCCGACGAACAGGACGGTGCCGCCGTGGGCAACCGTGGCCTTGACGAACTCGTAGGCGCGGTCGATGTAGGACAGCGACTGCTGCAGGTCGATAATGTAGATGCCGTTGCGCTCGGTAAAGATGAAGCGCTTCATCTTCGGGTTCCAACGGCGGGTCTGGTGGCCGAAATGTACGCCGCTGTCGAGCAGCTGGCGCATGGTAACGACTGGCATGTCGTCACTCCTTCCGGCAGCATCCGGCTGGGCCTGGGCTGCTGCCTGTAGACGGTTCTTAGCTTCTCGCCCGGCGGGCGAAGCTCCTGGCATCTGTCGGCGCCGCCGGCACGGCGGCGCATGTTCCCGGACCGGTTTCCCGGACCGCCTGGGCACATTCCATCGCAAGAAAGTGTGGCAATGGATTTCAGACACGCGTAGTCAGCCTCTGTCCGGACATGCGTCAGGGCGGAAAACTGCTTCGTCCAGTGTACTACAGGCGGGGGTCTGTTCCGGCGCACTCCTGCCCTCCACAACCGCCTGCCCCGAAGGGTTGCGCACAGCATCGGCGGCCCCGGTGCCGCTTGCCCCGCGGCCGCAGCCATCATCTGTTCCATGAAGCCGTTAGCGCCCCGCCGCCTGGCCACCGTCGCCTCAATACTGCTGCTGACGGCGGCAGGCCCGGTGGCGCCGGCGACCACAAGAACCTACGCGCCGCCCTGGACCTGGCCTGCAGCCGGGCAGCCCGTCATACTGGCGGGTTTTGACCCGCCGCCAGAACCCTGGTTGAGCGGCCACCGCGGGATCGACCTGGCGGTTCCGGCCGGGGCCGCCGTCCTCTCCCCCGCCGCTGGCCGGATCAGTTTCTCCGGCCGGGTGGTGGATCGGCCCGCGGTCACCGTCGACCACGGCAACGGACTGCGCAGCAGCTTGCTGGCCGTGGCGTCGAACCTGCAGGCAGGCGACATCGTTTCCGCCGGCGAGCCGCTGGGAACGGTCGCAGCGAGCAGCCACTGCTCCCCCACGTGCCTGCATTGGGGTGTCCGGCGCAGCGACACCTACATCAATCCCCTGCAGTTTGTGGTGGATCTGCGGCCCTCAGTGCTGTTGCCCCTGCCGGAGGGCTAGATGAACGCGGCAATCCCGGTGATGGCGCGGCCGGTCACCAGGGAGTTGATCTCGTGGGTGCCCTCGTACGAGTAGATAGCCTCGGCGTCGGCGAAAATTTTAGCCATCTCATAATCGGCCACAATGCCGTTCCCGCCCAAGATGCTGCGCCCCAGGGCGACACTTTCACGCATCCGGGCGGTGGTGAACGCCTTGGCCAGGGCTGACTGCTCGTCCTTGGCCTGGCCGGCGTCTTCCAGCTGCGCCAGGCGCACCATCATGCCCATCGAAGCCACCGTATTGCCCAGAATCTGAACCAATTGGTCCTGCACCAACTGGAACGACGCCAGCGGCTTGCCGAACTGGTGCCGTTCCACCGCATAGCGCCTTGCCACATCGAAGGCAGCCATTTGCTGCCCGACTGCCTGCCAGGCCACCGCAAGCCGGGTCACCTTCAGGACCTTGTTCGTGTCCCGGAAGCTGTTGGCGCCCTTGAGATGGAAGTCGTCGGAGACCACCACGTTGTCCAAGGTAATGTCCGCGTTCTGCACCGTGCGGAGGCTGATCTTGTTCTCGATCCTCGTCGCTCGATACCCGGGCGTGGCAGTGTCCACCAGGAAGCCCTTGACTTGGTTGTCGGCCACGTCGCGGGCGTACACGACAACCCAATCAGAGAACGTCGCGTTGCCGATCCAGCGCTTGGCGCCATTCAGCACCCAGGTGTCACCCTCCCGCTGTGCGGTGGTGCGGGTACCGCCGGCCACGTCCGATCCGCCGAGCGGCTCCGTGAGCCCGAAGGCGCCGATTTTCTTCAGGGCGTAGATGTCCGGCAGCCAGGCCTCCTGCTGTTCCTTGGATGCCAGGGCTTCAATCGACCCCGTGAAGAGTCCGTCGTGGACGCCGACGAAGGTGGCGATCGAGGTGTCCGCCCGGGTGAACTCCGCATGCACGAGGCCCGCGAACAGGTTTGAATGGCCTTGCCGCCTGACCGGGCTGACCACGTCCAGGTCCGCCAGCTTTGGAATGATCTCCATCGGAAACTCTGCCCGGTTCCAGCAGTCAACAGCGATCGGGCGGACCTCCTTCTCCAGCCAGTCGCGCACGTCGTGAAGGCGGGCACGTTCCACCCCGGAAAGCAACGACTCGAAGGCGTAGAAGTCCCCGTCGGCGTACGGAAGATCGTTCGGATCGATGGCGCGCTGGCCCATAGTGGCTTCCTTTTCTGAGAACAGGTCGCGGTCCCCGGCTGTAGGGCGCCGGGCGAAACGTCAAGTTACTGATCAGTAACTTAGCGCACAACCGGGCACCGGGCAACGGCCCCAGGGTTGGCGGCGTGGGATCTGAGCGCGTTTGCGAGGCGGCCCTGGTCGCCGTGAAGCCAGAGCGGCGCCACAACAAAGAGGCCCCGGAGCATTTCTGCTTCGGGGCCTCTTGCATGACGTAGGGCGGGTGGGGCTTGAACCCACGACCAAAGGATTATGAGTCCTCTGCTCTGACCGGCTGAGCTACCGCCCCTCGGCGCCGTCTCCGTGCCCCCGTGTGGAGGGGGACCGCACCGGCGCACCCTAGACATACTAAGTCCTGGGACCGGCAGGCGCACATTGGACTAGTCGAGGTAGTCGTCCGCCGTCGCGCCGCGATAGAGCCGCTCAAATGTGTCCATGGTCTTATCGATGCCGTGCTGCATCGCCTTGGCATGGCTGGCATCCCCCATCGCCTCGATCTGCTCGGGGCTTTGTCCGAGAACCGCGTTGAGCTTTGCCGCCAGATCCGCAGGGTCGCGCGGGGCGAACAAGTAGCCATTGACGCCGTCCTCCACCAGGTGTGGCAGGGCCATCGCGTTGGCCAGCACCACGGGCTTACTGGCGGACATTGCTTCCAGCGACACCAGAGACTGCAACTCGGCGGTTCCGGGCTGGCAGAAAAGAGCGGCGCGCAGGTACGCCCGGCGCAGTTCGGCGTCGTCCACATGGCCCAGGAAGGCGACCCTGCGGCCCAGCCCCATCGCTGTAACCCTGGCTTCAAGGTTTTTGCGCTCGTCGCCGTCGCCGATGATCTCCAGATGGACGTTCAGCGCGGGATCCGTCAGGGCCAGCGACTCAATCAGCGTGTCAACGTTCTTCTCGACGGCCAGTCGGCCCACGAACAACACCGTGGGGTGCTCCGGTTTTGCGATCTCCTCACCGGGAGCCAATTCATAGGCGGCGGCGTCGATGCCGTTGGACAGGGGCATGACCTTGTGCAGGAAGGCATGGTCACGCATCGCCTTGGCGGCCAGCGGCGTCGGCGTCGTCACTACGGCTGCCTTGCCCATGATCTTGCCCATGTCGCGCCAGGAATTCTTAGCCACGATGTCGAGGAACCACTGCGGGAACGGCAGGAACGGCTCCAGGTTTTCCGGCATGAAGTGGTTGGTCGCAATGGTGCGGATGCCCCGTCGCACGGCCTCGGCGATGGTGGCCTGGCCGATCATGTAGTGGCACTGGATGTGGACAACGTCCGGTTGTACCTCATCGAAGATCCGCTTGATGTCGCGCTTGATTTCCCACGGGAAGCAGATCCGCCATGTCTCATGCGTCGGCACCGAGTGCGAACGCAGCCGATGCACCGTGGCCTCCGGACGTTGCTCCACATAGGTCGGGCCCTTGTCGTACCGTCCAGCGATAAGGTCAACGCTGTGCCCGCGCTTGGTCATCGCCGTGGCCAGCCGGAATCCGAAGACAGCTGCACCGTTGACATCCGGCGGATAGGTATCGGCTGCAATCAGGATCTTGAGGGGTTTCGGTCCGATGTCGTCGCTCACCTGAGGCAGGACTCCTTGGTTCGTTGTCTCGGTACTTTTGTTCAATTGGGAGGCCCTACGGCTTTTTGCCCGGAGCTTGGGCCCGACGCCGGGCTTCTTCCCGCCGCTGCAACACGTCAGGATGGTGCCTCGAGAGGGCAATGACCCCAACAATAGCAACCAATCCCGCCCCCGCCATGCCAATCGCGAAGACCGGTTCAACGTCTGGCTTGAGCTCGCCGAGGATGAATATGCCGATCGAGATCCCCACCAGCGGGTCGATCACGGTCAGTCCGGCGATGACCAGATCGGGCGGGCCGCTTGCGTAGGCACTCTGGACAAACCACGAACCGAGACCCGCGGCTGCAACGACAGCAATGAGGGTGTAGATCGGAACATTGGTGATAAAGCCGCTGCCTGGCTCCAGCAGCCTCAAGCCGATAATCCTCACCAGCACCGCGACGAACCCAAACAGCATGCCGGCGCCCAGGATGTAGGCGAAGGCATTCAGCCGGTGCCGGAACATCAGTTCCAGCGAGAGGAAGACGGCAATGACCACCGCCAGCAGCAGCACGGCAGAGAGTTCCTCCTCGGCTCCCACGCTGTGGCTCTCGCCGGTGACATTGACAGCCAGCAGAACGAAGACGGCACTTCCCGCCACACAGGCCGAGATCGCCACGACTGTCATCCGGTTGAGCCGGATCCCCTGGTCTTTGGAATTGATGATGGTGGTGATCACCAGGGCAATGGCCCCGATGGGCTGAACCACGGTCAGCGGCGCGCTGACCAAGGCGAACACATTCAGGCCCATTCCGGCAGCCAGCAGCAACAGCCCCAGCACCCAGCGCGGGTTGCGGAGCATCCGCAGCAATCCGGAAATGCTCATGGACAGCCCGCCCGTATTTGCCTGGACGGCGCTGGCTTGGCGCTGCGTGCCGAGGGCGAGGAAAAAAGCCCCCAGCAGGGCGCTAAAGATGGCTAACCAGACCATAAGGTCCCGTCAGCAGGCGTTCGCTTCCCGATGTCCGAATCAGCCACGGCTTGGCTCGTCCTGGCCGGCGGAGCGCTGAGCCTTGTATTTGCCCCACGCCGCCCGCATGTAGCCAAGCCAAGCCAGGACGTGTCCGGCGCAGCCCGCGGCCAGGATGACATAGGCAGCGGTCAGCAGCCAGTCGTGCCCAAATCCTTCCACACGGTGAAGCAGCAGCAACGGAGTCCCTATCAACAGCAGCGCCGTGCGGATCTTGCCGATGTCCGTGACGGGAAGGTCCGGGCTGCCGTGGAAGAGGAGCAGTGAAAACACCAGCAGGATCGCATCGGGAATCACAATGGACAGCAGCAGCCACCACGGGGCGATACCGGCGGACACGAACGTCGTGGCAACGATGATGAGGGCCAGCCGGTCGGCAACCGGGTCAAGCCACTTGCCGACCGAAGAGACTTGGTTGAAGCGCCGGGCGATGTAACCGTCGACCCAGTCTGTGGACCCCAGCACCACCAGGGTGATGGTGGCTGGCCCGTACGACTCTGTGGCGATCAACCAGACGAACAGCGGAACCGCCATGAAGCGGAGCACCGTGATGAGGTTTGGGACGGTCCAAAACGTGTCCAGTTCACGGTACTCACAGTCGCGCCGTGTCCCGGCACCGATAATCCTCAACGCTGTCCCTCCCCTCAGTCGCCGTTCCACGTTTGGCAGCCGACTGCTCTGCAGCCGGCTCCCGTGCCGCCCAGCGGCAGTCAGCAAATCGTTATTTTTGCAGCAATCGACGGATCATGATGCCCATTGCGGCCAGCGAGACCGCAAACGCTGCCAGCGGCTTCCACCGCTCCTTCAGCTCCGGGGCTGCCCCGGCGACAGTATCCGCGCCGGCCACCAGCAGCTCGGTGGCGGTGTCTGCCGCATGCTTCGCGCTGCGCTTGGCCTGCTCGACGCGCGGACGGGGGTCGACACGGTGCCCCAGATCGTCCCTTACTGCCGCCAAATGGTCGCGACGTTCGGATGTGCGGGCGCGCAGTTCGTCCATCGTCGGAGCGGGCGGCTTGGGTTCTGTGGGCTCGGCCTTCTCCACTTTGGCTTCCTTCTCCGGCTTTTCGTCCAGTGTTGCCGGGTCAAAACTACTGCCCTCGCGCAGCACACCGACGTCGTACTTGACGCCGCGAATTGCCTCGGTTGGAAGGAGCGGCATAACCTTCTTAACCCGCGAGACACCGATCAGGGCCAGGATCCCGCCCACAATCAGGAACACGGCCGCGACGATCAGCGCCGCGAGCCATGCCGGCATGATGACGGCGAGTCCCATGATGGCTGCCACCAAAAGGGAAATGGCCATGAACACCAGGAACACCAATGCGACCGCAACGACGGCGGCAGCCACACCGGCCTTGACGCCCTTGCCTTTGAGTTCGAGCAGGGCGAGCGAGAATTCATCCTGAAGCTGGCGAGGCGTCAACTGGCCAACAAGCCGCGCCAATCCCGCCGTTGACGTCCTGGCACCGGCTTCGGTGCCCGCGGACGTTGTGGCACGGGCTGCTGCGGTGCTCCCGGATGTCCTGGCACGGGCTGCCGCGGCACTCCCGGACATCCTCGCACCGGTTGCGGTGACCCCGGACGTCCTGGCACTTTCCGCGGTACTCCCGGACATCCTCGCACCGGTTGCGGTACTTCCGTGGCTCTCCGGAGCGGTCATGGGCTCTGCCTCCATCGTTGTCGGTAGTGCACGGTTGTCCACACCTTCAAATTATCATTCTGCCCCAGTCCGGCCCCTCAGCCGTAGGGAGGACATTGTCAGAAGGGCAGTGGGACAAAAAATCGGAGTAAACGCTTACGTTTACCCGAGGTGGGAACTAGGCTGCAGGCAGTCCGTGTCCACGCGACCGTTTGCCGGGAGTTCTGTGATGAGCCAGGTCCTGCAATTTCCGGAGCGTTTCCTGTGGGGCGCTGCAACGGCGGCCTACCAGGTCGAAGGCGCGTCCAGCGAAGACGGCCGCAGCGAATCAATCTGGGACTCCTTCTGCCGATTGCCCGGGGCGATAGTTGACGGCCATACCGGCGGCATAGCCTGCGATCACTACCACCGCTACAGCGAAGACGTCGCCTTGATGTCCTCCCTCAACTTGGGCGCCTACCGGTTCTCCACAGCGTGGCCGCGGATCAGGACGGACGACGAGTCGCTCAATCCCGCCGGTTTGGATTTCTATTCCCGGCTGGTGGACGAACTGCGCACGGCGGGCATCGAACCGTGGCTCACGCTGTACCACTGGGATCTGCCCCAGGCACTCCAGGACAAGGGCGGCTGGGCGAATCGGGACACGGCGTACCGCTTCGCGGATTATGCGCTGGCCGTCCATGAAGCGCTCGGCGACCGCGTGCGCGTGTGGACCACTTTGAACGAGCCGTGGTGTTCGGCCTTCCTTGGTTACGGCTCGGGCGTCCACGCCCCTGGAATTCACTCGCGGTCGCAGGCCTTGGCCGCCATGCACCATCTCCTGCTGGGACACGGTCTGGTCACCGACGAACTTCGCCGCCGCGATCCAGCCGCCCGGCTCGGCCTCACGCTGAACTTTACGGTCGCCGATCCCCTCGACCCGGAGGACCCCGTCGATGTCGACGCCGCCCGCCGCATTGACGGCCAGTTCAACCGCGCCTTTCTGGAGCCGGTCTTCCGCGGTTCTTATCCGGCGGACTTTTTGGCGGACGTGGAGCCGTACGGCCTGGAGGCCTGCATCAGGGACGGAGACCTGGCCCTGATCCAGACCCGGATCCACACGCTCGGCGTCAACTACTACCACGGTGAAGCAGTGACCGGCCACCCGCGTGGGGATGCGGAACATGCCCATGCCGCCCCGGTCGAGCGGCCGCTGGCGCCGGCGTACCCGGCTGCCGACCATGTCAGCTCCGTGTCGCGTGGACTGCCGACGACGGCGATGGGCTGGGAGATCCAGCCCGAAGGCCTGCACCGGCTGCTCATCCGCTTGCAGGAGGAGTACAGCGGCCCTGCCGGGACCGCGCTCTTCATCACCGAGAACGGCTCAGCGTTCGAGGACGAGGTCTCGGCTGACGGGGAAGTCCACGACGGGCAGCGCCTGGAGTTCCTGCGCGCCCACCTCATCCAATGCCATCGTGCCCTTCAGGACGGCGTGGATCTTCGGGGCTACTTCGCCTGGTCATTGTTGGATAACTTCGAATGGGCCTGGGGCTACCACAAACGCTTCGGCTTAATCCGGGTGGATTACGACACCCTGGAGCGAACGGTTAAGGACAGCGGCCGCTGGTATGCGCATGTCGCAGCCAGCAACCGGGTCGCTCCGGCGTAGCCAAAGAAAAATCCCGCTACCGGTCTCCGGTGCGGGATTTCGTCTCTCTGCTCCCCCGACTGGACTCGAACCAGTAACCCTTCGATTAACAGTCGAATGCTCTGCCAATTGAGCTACGGGGGAATGAAGCGAATAAAACTCTAGCA
>NZ_JBNHHB010000209.1:0-8886 GCF_059091905.1 Arthrobacter sp. Dra40 | reverse complement strand
CCCTCGCGGACATCGAAGCCGACGTCGAAGGACCACTTCTCCCACTCGATGTGGTTGCCGCCGGTGACCGTGAAACTGGGGCCCTCCGGCTGCGTGATCTCGATGGGCTTCTGGGTGGTGCGGAGCTCGCCGGTCAGCTGCGGATCCGTGTAGTTGCCGTGCTCGGCCGGAACGGGCATGGCGCCGAAGTCCAGCACCTGGTCCACCGTCTTGTTCACCACATCCACGTACGCGACCAGCCCGTCGATCGGGTGCGCCCAGGCACTGTCCTCGGGGAAGTTCTGGTAAAACGCCAAGCCGCGCAGGATCCGCCGACCCTTCTCCTCCTGGTACTCGAACACGCCCGCAGAGAGCGGGGCCACCCGCACCTTGTCGATCTCCAGGCCGCGCTCCGCGATCGCATTCAGCCAACGCTCGTCGGTGGAGAGGATCGCTTCGACAACCTCGAACTCCTCCTCCAGCACCGGCAACTCGCCGGTCACCGAGGTATCCAGCTCGGTGACCGTCAGGACCCTGCCGGAAGTGACGGAGACGGTCACGTCCTTCGGCGCGGCACCCATGACATCTAGCAGGAAGGCCCGGAAGCGCCGGTCCTCCAGCGCTTCGCCGCCCCGGCGCGGCGGGTCCAGCAGCCCGAGGTAGGCGAAGCGGGTGTTCTCCCCCGCCAGCCCCGCCCCGGTCAGGAGGGCACGGACGGCGGTGATTTCTTCGGCGGTGGCCAGAGCATAGGAGGCAGCAGTGGCGGCAGCAGCGGTGGTCATAGCGGGCCTTTCACGAACGGCTGGGAAAACGCGGGCCGGTAGAAGCTGTGAGCGACACCACGTTCTTTTTTCTATGTTCGTAGAGAATAACCCTCAGTAGGATGCATGGCAAGGGTTTTTTTCTACGCACGTTTTATCAGGAGGCGGCCGGTGCCGAAGATCGTGGACCACGACCAACGCAGGATCGAGCTGGTCCAGGCCACGTGGCGGATCATCGCCCGGTACGGCATCGACGGTGCCACCATGCGCGAAATCGCCGCCGAAGCAGGCTTTGCCAACGGCGCCCTCAAGCCCTACTTCCCCACCAAGGACGACCTGCTGGCCTTCGCCTTCGGTTACGTCTTCGACCAGACCAACCGCAGGGTAGCCGATTCCGTCGACGGCCACAGCGGCCTGGATGCCCTGCGCAGATACTGCCTGGAAGTCCTGCCAGTCACCGACGTGACCATCAGCGAGGCCCGGTTGGTCATTCCGTTTTGGCAAAAGGCGCTCGCCGACCCGGACAAGGCCCGGCTCCACTCGGAGTCGATGGAGCGTTGGCGTGCGGACTTCATGCGTTTCCTGGCCGAGGCGCGCGCGTCCGGCGCAGTCCGCACGGACGCCAGCGACGACGTGCTGGCCGGGCAGCTGATGTCCTTCCTGCTGGGTGCGCAGATCACCGCCACCCTCACCCCGGAACACCACTCCCCCGAGCAGCTGACCGAACATCTGGACAGCTGGCTCCGGATGGTCTCAGCAGAATCCTGAGCCGCATTCTTTTTTCGCCGGTTGTGGAAAATAGATGACAACACGGCCTAGCAGGGGCTATGGTATGGAGACTGTGTCGCAGGACACACTAGAAGCAGGTTCCAAGCGAAGGGGCCACCGTGACGCTTACGCTTCCCGAACGCACCACCCACAGCCAATCCCGGACCGCCGGCGACGTCATCGGTGCCAAGCCGTCGGCGCCTCCCGCGCCATCTGCGCCTTCCGCACCAGCCGCGCCTTCCTGCCCTTCCGTGGTGCAGGTCGCCGAAGCACGTTCGTTCGCGGAGTGGAACACGCTGATTTCCGAGTCCTTCGTTCCCTTACAGGCCCGCACTGACTCCCCCGATGGGTTCCGCGGCCGGCTGCGTTCGCGTGTCCTGGACGAATTGTCCGTGGTGGAAGTGACTGCAAACAGCCACAAGGTGCTGCGCACCCCGGCGCTGATCACCGGGTCTGACCGGCTCTACTACAAGCTCAACCTGCAACTGTCCGGCGCCGGCCTCCTAGTCCAGGACAATCGGGAAGCAACGCTGCGCCCGGGAGACCTAGCCGTCTATGACACGCATCGGCCCTATACCTTGGAGTTCGACGACGACTTCCGCACCCTGGTGCTGATGTTCCCGCACGACGCGCTGGATCTGCCCACCGAATCGGTAGCCGAACTGACAGCTGTCAGAATGGCCGGGGACGCCGGCATTGGCCGGATGATCAGCCCGTTCATGGTGCAGCTAGCGGAAAACCTTGAGCTGCTGTCGGGCCCCAGCGGCCACCGGCTGGCGCATAACGCGGTAGACCTCCTGGCCACCCTGTTCGACAGCCAACTGCACAGTGGGAACGGCCCGCAGCGCGGCCACCATGGCCAGCTGCTCGCGCGGATCCGCCAGCACATCGAAGCAAACATGGGTGATCCGGAGCTGTCCCCGGCAGCCGTCGCCGACGCCCATTTCATCTCCACCCGGCATCTGCACAACATTTTCCATGACGCCGGTACCACCGTAGCCGGATGGATCCGGGCCCGCCGGCTCGAACGCTGCCGCCGCGACCTGCGCGATCCGCTGCAGGCCGACCGCTCCGTAGGTGCCATCGCGACCCGCTGGGGATTCACCGATGCAGCCCATTTCAGCCGCGTCTTCCGCAGTGCGTTCGGCGTGCCGCCGAGCACGTACCGGCGAGGCTGACCGTACCGCTTCCCGCAGCGGCAGCAGCCCGCGGCTCCGCCAGCACTCAGCGCCCGCACCCGGCCCTCCAACCGGAACTGGCATGCGCAAACGCCGGATGGAGACCATGGTCACTCGGCGCCATCCTTAATCAGGCGGTTCAGGGCGAACTCAATTCCGCCCAATCCATCGGCATTGACGAGGCGGTCGCCGCCTTCACCCGCGACCCGGCTGCACAATTCCAGGAAGCACCCGCAGCCATCCACCGGACCCAGATACTGAAGACATATCTCGAAGGTGATCTGGTCTGCGCACCGGCGAGCAGCAGGACACCGTGGCGGACTCAGGGCTGGTGGGAACCCAGAACTGGGAACGGAGCAGGCAGGACCGAACCATGTGCGGGCCTGCCTGCTAGGAAGTGTGCGGAACGGACGACGCCTGCCTTTAGCGGCCCGCGAGGGCTTCCAGAAGCTGGCGGAACGCCGCCAGGTTCTGCGGGGCCGTGCCCGGATCCCGGGAGGCATCGATGCCTGCTTCCCGAATGGCTCCGATTAGCAGGCCGGCAATGGCCTCGATGTCGAGTTCGGCGCGGAGGCCGCCCTTGTCCTGGGCGTTGCGAAGCTCGCGGACAAAAGTATCCAGCGTATGCTTCGACGCGCTGCCCCGCCGCCTGCCGATGCCGAAGTGCTGGGGGCCGGAGACGTTGTAGAACAGGCTCAATTCACGGCGGGCAGCCAAGTCGAGCATCGCCCGCGGGTAGGCGCAGAGCTTCTCAATCCAATCGTCCCGGCCGGCGGCATCGCGCTCCGCAGCGTCGATGAGATCCTGCCCGATGGTCCTGTAGGCCTCGGACATCAGATCCGTCCGTCCGCCCGGAAAATGGGCATACAACGTTGCCCTTGATGTTCCGGCGCGTGCCGTGATCCGATCAATGGTGGCGGTTTTGGCGCCTGCAGCATCGATGATGTCGATCGTCGCGCGCACCAGGTCTTGGCGGGTGCGAAGTTGTTGCCGCTTCCGCAGCGGAAGCGGGTGCTCTGGCAGTTCCGGTACGGTCCCCTCCCCGGAAGCGCGGCTCATGGTGGTGTAATCCTGTTCCGCGGCGCTCATACCCGCGCCGCCGGCTGCCCGGCTTCGGCCAGTAACGCGGCGTCCAGAACGTCGATAACCCGGTCCAGTTCGTCCCGTTCGATCACCAGCGGCGGACGGATCTTGAGAATGTTCTCGTTCGGTCCGATTCGGCTGATCAGGATGCCGGCGCCCACTAAAGCTTCGACGATCCGCTTAGCCAGATCTCCGTCGGGCCTTCCGGCGCTGTCGACGAGCGCCAGTCCGAAGAACAGGCCCCGCCCCTTGGCCGCTGCTGCCCGCGGATGGCGCTCGACGAGCTCGCCCAGCCGCGCCGCTACATGCCGACCGAGTTCACCTGCACGGGCAACCAGCCGCCGGTCGATGATCTCGTTGAGCACGGCGTGGCCGGCAGCGGCTGCAGCAGGTGTGCCCGCAAATGTATTGAAATACATGTTGGTGCTGCTGAATGATTCGAGGATGTGCTCGGTGGTGACGACTCCGCCCAGCGGATAGCCATTGCCCAACGGCTTGCCCAGGGTCACCACATCGGGTTTGATTCCCGTGGCCTGATGGCCCCACCAATCATCGCCCAACCGCCCGAGGCCGGTTTGCACCTCGTCCGCGATCACCAGCCCTCCGGCTGCCCGGACCCGTGCGGTTAGGCCCTCAAGGTAGCCCTCCGGCACGCGAGGCAACCCCTCGGTGGAGAATGCCGGCTCAATAAGGAGCGCTGCGACCCCGTGGCCCGACTCCTGCAGCGAGGCTATGGCGGTATCGACTGCGGCCAGGGCTGCCTGCAGCACATCGCCGGGTTGGCCGGCTGGGCCTTCCCCGTCAAGGTCAGGAACGTGGATGGTCCGCACGTGATCCCCGAACGGTTCCGAAACCGTGAGGCCTGTGGTGAGCGCGGCCAGGTTGATGGTGTTGCCGTGGTAACTGTGGTCCGTCACGATCACGCCGGTGCGGCCAGTCATGTGCCGTGCAATGCGCAGTGCCAGTTCGTTTGATTCGGAACCGCTGTTGGTGAAGTACACCCGGTCGAGCGGGGCGTCGAAGGTGCGCAGGAGCAGCTCGGCATAGTTTACGATCGGCTCACTGAGATAGCGCGTGTGGACGTTGAGCGTCTTCATTTGCGCGCACACCGCCTCGGCCACGCGCGGATTCGCGTGGCCGACCTGCGGGACATTGTTGTACGCGTCCAGATAGCGCCTCCCCTCGGCGTCGACGACCCAAGCCCCTTCCCCCGAGATCAGGTGCAGCGGCCGGTCATAGAACAGCGGTGAATAGGGCCCGATGGTTGCCGCTCGGCGGTTTAGCAATTCCTGGTCGCCCGCTGTCTGTCCCGCGGAAGGTACCTCTGCCGTCATGCCCGTGTAGTCGCGGCACATCTCGACGACGACGGGCAGGACTTCGGCCCGAAGGAAACTGCTCGTTTCATCATCAGGACGATCGGCGGCCCACCCAAGGTACGTGAGCGCCCTCGCCAGAACGAAGGTATCCAATTCGTCGAGGGCCGGCTGTGGAATCTCGGCCGCTTTGCGGTAACCGTCCAGGAGGGCGGCCCGATAGTCTTCGGCCCGGGGATGCCGGTGGTACCAGAACAAGATGGTGGCCAAATCGAAAAGCCACCAGCCCTCGCCAAAGTCATCGAAATCGATCAGAACGAAGTCGCTGCCGGCGGCCAACACGTTCTCCGGCGTGAAGTCGGCATGGATAACGCCATAGAACTCGGGCGCAGTCCCCAGACTGAGCAAGCGCTCACGGATTCGCTTCTCCGCGGTATCGATCAGGTGGCGGTCCTCAGCTGTCCCAGCAAGCCGCCGCGGGTCGCCCCACAACGCCGCGGGTCCGGTCAGACCGTTCACGTCCCACGCCGGCCGCGAATAGCCGGGGATCTTCCCGATGCGCCGGGAAGCGCTATGGAACCGGGCACAGATTTCCCCCAGCTGCGAGAAAACCCCGACAGTCAGCGCATCGGTCCCCATCCAGGCATCACCTGCATCACCAAGCGGGCTGCTGTTGTCCACCCAGCGCTGGGCATCAATCTGGTAAGCCTCGCCGTCGCTGCCAGCCACCTGGGCGAAAACACCGCCGGAAACAGTCCGCATCACATCCGAAACGGGAACGCCTGACTGGCGCAGCGCCGCCACGAAGGCCCCCTCGGTCCGGACTTCCTCGTCTGTTCGGTGCCCGGGCCTATGGATCCTCACCGCATAGGAGCCCCCGGCGTCCGTCACGCGAAAAACGACGTTCTCGCGCTGCTTGACAAAGTCAATGGCGGCGCCGGTGCCAATGCCAAACATCGGCAGGGCGTTCCGGGCGATGGCCACGGCTTCATCACGAGTCAGCTGCGTCATGGGGACTCCTTGTCTGGACGGGAGATGGACCGATTGGACCGACTATAACGCCAGTTCAGGAAAAATAGAATCAAGACCGAAAAGTATAGGAACCAGACTGTTAGTCTGATTTCTAGACTGCTCTTCCGTTGCACTGATTTTGTGAGTAATTTGACTCACGTCCGCGTCAGCACGCCGACACACCCAACAAGTGGACGAAAGCGGGAGTACGCATGTCAGTGTCACCATCAGCCGGGACCCAGCTCCCCCGGCGCGTCCTCATCACCGGCGGTTCCTCTGGAATCGGTCTGGCAGTGGCGCAACTGTTTGTTCAGACGGGTTCCGACGTCGGCATCATGGGACGCGATCCGAGCCGACTGGAAGCAGCGCTGGCCGAACTGGGCAGCACAGGACCAGGACGGGCGGCCGGAGTCTGCGCGGATGTCGCCGAAGATTCACAGGTGGACCGGGCGGTGACCGATCTGGCCGGACAGCTCGGCGGTCTCGACGCGCTCGTCACCTGCGCCGGCATCGAAGGCGAAATGGGAGCGGCCTGCGAGGACGTCACAGCGAAGAGCTTCCGCGAAGTACTCGACGTCAATGTTGTCGGTACCTTCCTGGCGGTCAAGCATGCCCTGCCATACCTCAAGAAGTCCGCGGGCAGCAGCGTGACAATGGTCGGCTCTGACTCCGGTTTTGTCGCGGTGCCCGGCATGCTTGCGTACAACGCGTCGAAAGGCGCTCTGGTCCAGATGACCCGCGCCCTCGCCGTCGAACTCTTCGACGAGCACGGGATCCGGGTCAACAGTGTGTGCCCGTCCATTGTCGATACACCGCTGGCCCGCCGCGGCCTGGGCGACGAGGCCCTGGACCAACCGTCCTTTCCGCTGCAGTCAGCCGAAGACATTGCCTGGACGGTCAGCTACCTGGCGTCATACCGCTCGCGGGCGGTCAACGGGGTTAACCTGCTCTCCGACTTCGGCTTCACCGGCCGTTCGTCCTTCCCGGCATAAGGGGCTGCCGCCGCCCCGCCTGCGAATCAGCCCCGACCAGTTAGGGCACGCATTGTCTAACTTCATGCACGGATTGACAAGCCGGAACCGCTGCTTCCGGTCCAAACTGGCTTTATTAGTCCGGGAGCTAGAGATGCTGCACGGTCAGGTTGGTTGACTCACGACCTGCACTGTAAGGGGCGACCTTGAGGTCTAGAGGCGCGACTGGCCGTGTGGTTCACTCCCGATATTCACCACAACTCATTCGAATGGAGTTCTGTTGTCTGAAAAACAGACCGAGGTGTTGGCACGCAACCAGCTCGGAGTAAGTTCGATCGTCTTTCTCGTACTCGCTGCAGTGGCTCCAGTCACGGTGCTCATTGTGGTGCTCCCGCTCGCCATCGCGCAGGGCAATGGCGGCGGTGTTCCCGTGGCGATCCTTTTGGTCGCAGCCGCCCTGCTGCTCTTTGCGATCGGCTACGCACAGATCACGAAGGAGTTGACCAACGCTGGTGGCTTTTACGCAATCGCAGTGAAAGGCCTGGGCAAGACCGCGGGCCTTATCACTGGAATCATTGCCACGATCGGTTACAACGCCTTCGTGGCCGGCGCCATGGGAACCATCGGCTTCTTCGCCGGCATGGTCGTCCTGCCCGAACTCTTCGGTCCGGCGTTCACGCTTGATTGGTTCTGGACCGGTGTGGTCCTCTTCGTAGTCGTATTCCTGCTCGCCATCTCGGGTATCCACGTGAGCGCCATCGTTCTGGGTATCGCACTCGTCCTCGAAATCATCATGGTCTTCGTGTTTGGGTTCTCGGTGCTCTTCGAGCAGGGCTTCAATGTTTCGGTGTTTACCCCCGGAGTCATCATGGGCGGATCGCTGTGGATCGGGCTGCTGCTCGGCGCCACCGCATTTATTGGCTTCGAAGCGACTGCACTCTTCGGTGAGGAAGCGAAGGATCCGCACAAGACCATTCCCAAAGCGACCTACGCTGCCATCATCATCATTGGCCTCATGCATGCTTTTGCCGCGTGGGCGATCGTCAGTTCGATCGGCCCCGAGGTCGCGCAGTCGACGGCACTTGAGCATCTCGAGGCGGGCGATCTCACCCAGACGCTTATCGACAAGCATCTTGGGCCCGCTTTCGTCGTCATCGCCCTCGTGCTGGTGGTTGTCAGCCTCTTCGCCGCACAACTGGCATTCCACAACTCGGCCGGACGCTATCTCTTCTCGCTTGGTCGCGCACGTGTGCTGCCTCGGTGGCTGGCTAAGACCAACTCGAAGGGAGCGCCGCAGCGCGCGTTGCTCACCAACCTGATTTTCGCAGTGGGCATCGCGGCGATCTTCCGTTTCGCGTTCCCGGATCAGCCATCAATCCTCACGCTCGTTCCGGTGGGTCTCGGCTTTGCGACACTCTCGATCATCATTGTGCAGGCGATTGCCGCCCTTGCAGTCGTCGTCTACTTCCGCAAGAAGCGCGACCCGCGGCTCTGGACGACCCTGATCGCGCCGGGCATTGGCTTTATCGCACTAGCGGTCTTCAGCATCATGGCGGTTGTGCAGTTCCCGCTCGTCGCAGGTTCCGAGGAAACCTATGTGGTCGTGCTGCCGTGGATACTCGTGCTCGCGGTCGTCGGCGGCATCGTCTACGGCGCGTTCCTCAAGTCGAAGAAGCCTGAAGTGTACGCAGGTCTCAGCGAAGATCTTGAGAAGTTCGACGATTTGCTCGTCGAAGATGCGGATGCCCTGAGGAAATAGCGTCCTTCTCGATATCCGAACGGGTGGATCCCTTGACGCCACGCAGTGCGCGTCAAGGGATCC
>NZ_JBNHHB010000208.1:0-8889 GCF_059091905.1 Arthrobacter sp. Dra40 | reverse complement strand
GAGCGTCGTCTTCTGGACCTGCATCAGGAACTCGACGTTGGACTGCGTCTCCCGGATCTTGCCGGTGAGCAGTTCCAGCGCCTGCTGGGTGTCCAGCCCGGAGAGGACCCGGCGCAGGCGCCACATGATCTTGACCTCTTCGGGCGAGAGCAGGTTCTCCTCGCGGCGGGTGCCGGAGGCGTTGACATCGACGGCCGGGAAGATGCGCTTGTCCGCCAGCGAGCGGGACAGGCGCAGTTCCATGTTGCCGGTGCCCTTGAACTCCTCGAAGATAACCTCGTCCATCTTGGACCCGGTCTCCACCAAGGCGGTGGCGAGGATGGTCAGCGATCCGCCGTTTTCAATATTGCGGGCGGCGCCGAAGAAGCGCTTCGGCGGGTACAGCGCGGACGAATCCACGCCACCGGAGAGGATGCGTCCGGAGGCAGGAGCGGCCAGGTTGTACGCGCGGCCAAGACGGGTCATGGAGTCCAGCAGAACCACCACGTCCATGCCCATCTCCACCAGGCGCTTCGCGCGCTCGATGGCCAGTTCGGCCACGGTGGTGTGGTCGTCGGCGGGGCGGTCGAAGGTGGAGGCAATGACCTCGCCCTTGACCGTGCGCTGCATGTCCGTGACTTCTTCGGGCCGTTCGTCGACCAGCACCATCATGAGGTGGACCTCAGGGTTGTTGGTGGTGATCGCGTTGGCGATGGACTGCAGGATCAGGGTCTTGCCGGCCTTCGGCGGGGAGACAATCAAGCCACGCTGGCCCTTGCCGATCGGGGCCACCAGGTCAATGACGCGGGGGCCGATCTTCTTCGGCTCGGTCTCCAGGCGCAGGCGTTCCGAGGGGTAGAGCGGAACCAGCTTGGTGAAGTCAACGCGGTCCTTGTTCTCCTCCACCGGCTTGCCGTTCACGGAGGTGAGCTTCACCAGGGCGTTAAACTTCTGCCGGCTGCTCTGTCCGCCGGGCTCTCCGTCGCGCGGGGCGCGGATGGCGCCCACGACGGCGTCACCCTTGCGAAGGTTGTGCTTCTTGACCTGGGCCAGCGAGACGTACACATCATTCGGTCCGGGCAGGTAGCCGGAGGTCCGTACGAAGGCGTAATTCTCGAGCACGTCCAGGATGCCGGCGACGGGCAGCAGCACATCGTCGTCGGAGACCTCGGTGTCGTCCACGTCCGGGCCGCGGTCACGGCCACGGCGGCGTTCGTTGCGGTCGCGGTACCGGGTGTTGGTGGCGTCGTTGTCGCGGCGGTTCCGGCGGTTGCGGTTGCGGCCGCGGCCGCCCTCGTCGCCGTCGTCCTGCCGGGTGTCGCGGCCGTCCCGGGTCTCGCGGGTGTCGCGGCCGTCCCGGGTCTCGCGGGTGTCGCGGCCGTCGCGGGGCTCGCGGCTGTCACGGTCGGCCTCGTTGCGGTTGCGGTTGCGGTTGCGGTCGCGGCGGTCGGACTGGCCGTCGCCACGGCCGGACTGCTGCTGGCCGGAGCCGTCCTGGCCGTCCTTCTTCTCCTCCGGCTTGCCTTCCACCGGCTTGGTTTCGACGGATTCCTGCTGGGTCTCGACCTTGGTCTCGGCCCCGTCCTGCTGCCCGGACTCGGAACGGCGGTTGCGTCCGCGGCTGCGGCGCTCCTGGCGCCCTTCACCGTCAGCTGACGCGTTCTCGGCTGCCGGCGCCTGCGCCGGAACTTCGGCCGGAGCCTCGGTGCCGGCGGCCTTGGTGTCCACGTCGGCAGAGGCCACGGTGCCGTCACTGCTGGCGCGGCGGTTGCGGTTGCGGGTGCGGCTGACACGCTCGGCTGCCTTGGTGGGATCACCGCCGGTGGTGCCGGCGTTCTCGCCTATGGTGCCGGCCGTCTCTTGCTGGGCGGCTGCCGGAGCTTCGGTGCGCGCAGCCGGAGCTTCGGCACGGGCAGCCGGCGCCTCGGTGCGGACCGGCTGGTCGGCCTTCTTGGCCGCGCGGTCGGCAACCGAGGAGCCACGCTGGTGGTCGGAAATCGCGGCGACCAGGTCGCCCTTGCGCATCCGTGAGCCGCCGGTGATGCCGAGCTGTCCGGCCAGCACCTGCAGCTGGGCCAGCTTCAGGCCGGCAAGGCCCGCACTCTTGGGCGCAGGAGAGTCTATGGTTTCCACACCTGCAGTCAGGTCAGTGGTTTCGGTCACGAAGGATCCTTCCCCCTCGTCGGGCGGTGCGCATATGAAGCACACCGCGTTGTTTGCTACCCGGCTGTTGCATGAGAAGCCCGGCCGGGTCCGGTATTGCCTGCGGCGTCATGCCGAGGCAAGTCCGGGTGATCAGAGATGAAAGCCTTGAAACAAGCCGTCCGGCTGGAACGAGTGAAGTCCTGTCCGGCCGATGGCCGGCAGCAACGCCGTAGAGTGCCGCGGAAGGCTCCTGAAAGGCTGCACCTGGAACGGGGATCCTGCCCTCATGGCTACTCGGCTTACTTGATCCGGAGCATCCGGCAGAACTCCTCGCCGGTTAATCCCGGGGGTGCACTTCCACTTTAGCACCATCTGTGTCTACTGCTAGTTTCAGCACACGCCAGTTTTCCGGCATGTCGCTTTGCTCCAGATGGCGGGCGATGAGCTGCTGGACCTGCACGGCCTCAGCCTCGTCCGCGGCAAGCGTCATGACCGTGGGGCCGGCCCCGGAGACGACGGCGGCATGGCCTTGGCTGCGCAGCGCAGCAATGAGCGCGGCGCTGGGTTCCATGGCGGGCGCTCGGTGCTGCTGGTGCAGCCAGTCCTCGGTTCCGGCCCTAAGCAGGGACGGCTCGCGGGTCAGCGCGTGGATCAGCAGCGCGGCACGGCCGGAGTTGGCGGCAGCAACGTGATGCGGCACGGAGGCCGGCAGCAGGCTGCGTGCCGTTTCCGTGGAGAGCTCGTACGCCGGGATGGCCAGCACCGGCACGATGTCCGGGCAGATGGGAACGCAGGTGCTGGCAAAGACGCCGGCTTCCTCCCAGGAGATGGCCAACTGTCCGCTCAGGGCCGGCGCCACGTTGTCGGGATGGCCTTCGATCGCCGAGCAAAGCTGCAGGACCTGGTGCGCGCCCAGGCGTTCCGGCTCCGGGAGCAAGGCATCGGCCAACAGCACGGCAGACACAACGGCGGCAGCCGAGGAGCCCATGCCGCGGCCGTGCGGAATAAGGTTGCGGGCCTGAAGACGCAAACCGCCGGCGTCGTACCCCGCGTCACGCAGGGTGCTGCGCAGGATACGGATAATCAGGTGGGTCTCGTCGGAGGGCAGGTTTGCCGCGCCTTCTCCGGTCACCTCGGCGCGGAAGACGCCGTCGTCGGTGGACTCAACGGTGACGGTGTCGAAGAACGCCAAAGCCAGGCCCAGGCTGTCAAAGCCCGGGCCCAGGTTGGCGCTGGTGGCCGGTACCCGCACGGTGATCCGCTGCCCGGGCGCGATGCGGCCAGCCACCGCGGCGTCCTCCCCCGCCAAGGTGCTGTTACTCAAGACCCAGGGCGCTGGCCACACTGACCACGTCGAAGTCCACCTTGACCGGCGACACTTCACTGCCATCTTCGGTCTGCAGCGCCCACTGCGGGTCCTTCAGGCCGTGGCCGGTGACCGTAATGACGATGGTCTGGCCGGCGGGGACCTCGCCGGCGGCGTGCTTCTTGATCACACCGGCGACGCCGGCAGCAGAGCCCGGCTCGACGAAGACGCCCTCCCGGGAGGACAGCCAGCGGTGCGCAGCCAGGATTTCGTCGTCGGTGACCGAGTCGATCAAGCCGCCGGACTCGTCGCGGGCCGCCAGGGCCGTGTCCCACGAAGCCGGGTTGCCGATCCGGATGGCGGTGGCGATGGTCTCGGGTTCGGTGACCGGGTGCCCCAGCACCAGCGGCGCCGCACCGGCGGCCTGGAATCCCCACAGCGTGGGGGTCTTGGTGGCGACCGGCGCGAGCATGCCGGCCGTGGCCGACTCGTACGGCGCCGCGTACTCCTGGTATCCCTTCCAGTACGCGGTGATATTGCCCGCGTTGCCTACCGGCATCACGTGGATGTCCGGTGCGTCGCCCAGGTAATCAACAGTCTCGAACGCAGCCGTTTTCTGGCCTTGGATGCGCGCCGGGTTCACCGAGTTGACCAGGAACACCGGGTACGCCTCGGAAAGCTTGCGGGCGACCTCGAGGCAGTTGTCGAAGTTGCCGTTGATCTGGATGATTTCGGCACCGTGGGCGATTGCCTGGCTCATCTTGCCCAGGGCGATCTTGCCCGCCGGCACCAGCACGGCGCACTTCAGGCCGGCCTGGGTGGCGTAGGCCGCCGCCGAGGCGGAGGTGTTGCCGGTGGACGCGCAGACCACCGCCTTGGCGCCCGCCTCCACCGCCGCCGTGATGGCCATGGTCATGCCGCGGTCTTTGAAGGAGCCGGTGGGGTTCATCCCTTCCACCTTCAGGTACACCTCGGAGCCGGTCAGCTCGGAGAGGGCCTTGGCATGCACCAGCGGGGTGCCGCCTTCGCCGAGGGTGATGATCTCGGTCTGCTCCGTTACCGGCAGCCGGTCCGCGTATTCACGGATGACGCCGCGCCATTGGTGGGCCACTTAGATTCCTTCTACTCGCAGGACAGAGATAACAGCGTTGACAATGTCGAGGCCGCGCACGGCTTCCACCGTTGCAGCCAGCGACGCTTCGGAGGCCCGGTGGGTGACGAACCGCAGCTCGGCGGTCACCTGGCCGCCGCCTTCGGCATGGTCCAGGGGGTCCTCGGTGTGGATGGTCTGGCGCATCGTCTCGATGGAAACGCCGTGCTCCGCGAAGACACCGGCGATCTGGGCGAGCACACCCGGCCGGTCGGCGACGTCCAGACCGATGTAGTAGCTGGTCCTGACGGAGTCCAGCCCGACGGCCGGCAGGTCCACTGTGGCCGTCTCGGTCCGTCCCGGGCCGCCGCCGACGATGCGGCGGGCAGCACTGACCACGTCGCCCACCACGGCCGAGGCCGTGGGGGCTCCCCCGGCACCCTGGCCGTAGAACATTAGTTCCCCGGCGTTTTCCGCTTCCACGAACACTGCGTTGAACGCTCCGTGAACGGCGGCCAGCGGATGCTGGCGCGGCAGCAGGGTCGGGTGGACGCGGACCGAGACGCCCTCGCGGCCGTCTGCGCCGCGCAGCCGCTCGGCGATGGCCAGCAGCTTGATGACGTAGCCTGCGTCCTTGGCCGCGGCGATGTCGTCAGCGGAGACAGAGCTGATGCCCTGGCACTGGACGTCGGCGAGGTCGAACGCGGTGTGGAAGGCCAGTCCGGCAAGAATGGCACCCTTGGCAGCAGCATCGTGGCCCTCGACGTCGGCCGTCGGATCGGCTTCGGCGTAGCCGAGCTCCTGCGCGGCGGCCAGCGCCTCGGCAAACTGGGCACCGGTGGAATCCATTTGGTCCAGGATGTAGTTGGTGGTGCCGTTGACGATGCCCATGACCTTGGTGACGCGGTCTCCGGCCAGCGATTCGCGGATGGGCCGCAGGATGGGGATCGCTCCGGCAACGGCCGCCTCGAAGGAGAGCTCGACGTTCGCGTCGTCGGCCCGCGCATACAAGTCGTGGCCGTCGGCTGCCAGCAGCGCCTTGTTGCCGGTGACCACGGCGGCGCCGTTGTCGATGGCGGCGCGGATGAGCGACCCGGCCGGCTCCAGACCGCCCAGCAGTTCGATCACGATGTCCGCGTCCTTGACCAACGTGTCGGCGTCGGTGGTGAAGAGCTCGGCGGGCAGCTCCACGGTCCGCTTGGCTGCAGTGTCGCGCACCGCGATCCCGCTCAGCTGCAGCCGCGCGCCGGTGCGCGCGGCGAGTACCTCGGCGTCGTCAAGCAGGATCCGGGCCACCTGGGCACCGACGTTCCCGCACCCCAACAGTGCTACCTTCAGCGTTTTCATGCTGCTCAAACTCTCAGTCTTTGTGTCTCACCGGTTTGCCTGCTGCCCTGCAGGCGGTCAGCCCAGGTCGCGGGCGAGCAGGTCGTCTTCGGTTTCGCCCCGTATGATCAACCGCGCCTCGCCGCCGCGCACTGCAACCACAGGTGGCCGGGCAACGTAGTTGTAGTTGCTGGAGAGCGCCCAGCAATAGGCCCCGGTCGCCGGCACCGCCAGCAGGTCCCCTGCCTCGATGTCCTCGGGCAGGTAAACGTTCCTGACTACAATGTCACCGCTCTCACAGTGTTTGCCAACCACGCGGGAAATAATCGGCGCGGCGTCCGTCACACGGGAGGCCAGCACGGCTGAATAGTCGGCGTCGTAGAGCACAGGCCTCGCGTTGTCGCTCATGCCCCCGTCCACGGACACGTAGCGCCGCGGGCTGCTGCCGCCGCCCTCCAGGTCCACTTGAACGGTCTTCCGGGTGCCGGCCGAGTAGAGCGTGAACGCACTGGGCCCGGCGATGGCCCGGCCGGGCTCAATCGAGATTCGCGGCACCGGGATGCCAAGCCGCTCGGTGACGGAGCGCACGACGGCGGCCATGGCCTGGGCGAGCTCTGCCGGCGGGCGAGGGGCGTCTGCTTCGGTATAGGCAATGCCATAGCCGCCGCCCAAGTCCAGCTCGTGGAGGTCCACGCCGTGGACCTCCCGGACCTCGGCCACGAAGGTCAGCAGCCGCTCGGCGGCCAGCGCGAAGCCCTCGGGTTCGAAAATCTGGGAGCCGATGTGGCAGTGCAGGCCCAGCAGGTTGATGGACTCGTGCCCCAGTGCCACGGCCACCGCCTGCGCGGCAGGCGAACCGGCGTCGCCCGCCGAGCCGTCGTCCGCGGTGGCCATGGAGAGACCGAACTTCTGGTCTTCATGGGCGGTGGCAATGAACTCGTGGGTGTGCGCGTGCACGCCGGGGGTCAGGCGCAGCATCACGTTGGCCATTTCGCCGCGGGCAGCAGCGATGGCGCCCACCCGCGCCAGTTCGTCGAGGCTGTCCACCACGATGCGGCCCAGCCCCATGTCGAGTGCGCGGTGGAGTTCGGCGTCGGATTTGTTGTTGCCGTGCAGGCCCAGGTCCTCCCCGGGGATGCCGGCGCGGGCGGCAACGGCAAGCTCGCCGCCGCTGCAGGTATCCAGCCGCAGCCCCTCCTGCGCCACCCAGCGGGCTATCTCCACGCTGAGGAACGCCTTGCCTGCGTAGTACACGTCAACGCCGCCGCAGAGGGAAGCGAAGGCCTCGTCAAAGGCTTGCTTGAACGCGCGGGCACGGGCCCGGAAGTCGTCCTCCGAGACCACGAAGAGCGGCGTGCCGAATTGCTCTTTGAGGGTGCCGGCGGAAATGCCGGAGATTTCCAGTTCGCCTGCCGCGCCACGGGCCACGTCCCGAGCCCAGAGCTTGGCGTCCAGCCGGTTGACGTCCTGCGGGCAGATGAGCCAGTCCGGAGCCAGCGGAGACGCGGCTGCGGTTTCGTGTGCTGCGGTCATTACATCCTCTCCGGGGCACTGACACCGAGGAGGTCCAGCCCGTTGGCCAGCACCTGGGTGACGGCCGCGTTCAGCCACAAGCGGGTGCGGTGCGTGTCGGTGACGTCGCCGTCGCCGATCGGGGTCACGCGGCAGGCGTCGTACCAGCGGTGGTATGCACCGGCTATGACTTCCAGATGCCGGGCAACGCGGTGGGGTTCGCGCAGCTTCGCGGCCGTGGCGACCACCGACGGGTAGGCGCCCAGCACGGCCAGCAGTTCGTTCTCCGTCGGGTGGTCCAGCAGCGATGCATCGAAAGTGCTGCGCTCCACTCCGGACGCGGCAGCATTGCGCGCCACCGCACAGGTGCGGGCATGGGCGTACTGCACATAGAACACCGGATTGTCGTTGCTGTGCTTGACCAGCAGGTCCAGGTCGATGTCGATATTCGAATCTGCGTGCGAGCGGGTGAGCGCATACCGGGCGGCATCCACCCCGACAGCCTCAACCAGGTCTTCCATCGTCACCACCGTGCCGGCGCGCTTGGACATCCGCACCGGCTTGCCGTCCTTGACCAGGTTGACCATCTGGCCGATCAGCACTTCAACCCGGTCGGCGTTGTCACCGATCGCGGCTGCGGCGGCTTTGAGCCGGGCGACGTAGCCATGGTGGTCGGCGCCGAGCATGTAGATGCACAGGTCGAACCCGCGGTCGCGCTTGTTCTTAAAGTAGGCGATGTCGCCGGCGATGTACGCGGCATTGCCGTCGGACTTGATTACCACGCGGTCTTTGTCGTCGCCGAAGTCGGTGGACTTCAGCCACCAGGCGCCGTCCTGGAAATAGAGGCTGCCGGACGTCTTCAGCTGCTCCAGCAGCTTCTCGACGGCGCCGTCTTCGAACAGGGAGTTCTCATGGAAGTAGACGTCGAAGTCCACGCCGAACTCATGCAGTGACTCCTTGATGGCACCGAACATCAGCTCGACGCCGCGGCTGCGGAACTCTTCCTGGGGGTCGGCCGCGGACAGGGCGCCCGGGTTCTGCCGGAGCACTTCCTGGGCAATGTCCCCGATGTAGTCCCCGCCGTAGCCGTCCTCCGGCGAAGGTTCGCCCTTCGCGGCCGCCAGCAGCGAGCGGGCGAACCGGTCGATCTGCGACCCATGGTCGTTGAAATAGTATTCGCGCGTCACATCGGCGCCCTGGGCGGCCAGAATACGGGCCAGCGAATCGCCCAGTGCCGCCCAGCGGGTCCCGCCCAAGTGGATCGGGCCGGTCGGGTTGGCGGAGACGAACTCGAGGTTGATCCGCTGGCCGGCCAGCTCGTCGGCAGTGCCGAAGGAGGTGCCGGCTTCGACGATGCTGCGCGCCAGCGTTCCGGCGGCCGCCGCGTCCACTGTGATGTTCAAGAAGCCGGGCCCGGCGATGTCCACCCGGCTGACGCCGTCGATCTTCTCCAGCCGGCGGCTGAGGATTTCGGCGAACTGGCGCGGACTCATTCCGGCCTTCTTGCCCAGCTGCATGGCGATGTTGGTGG
>NZ_JBNHHB010000207.1:0-8933 GCF_059091905.1 Arthrobacter sp. Dra40 | reverse complement strand
CGCGACATCAACAAGGCCCAGATCTACGCTTGGCGCAAGGGCATCAAGACCATCTACTACATCCGGCTCCGCCAGCTCGCGCTGGAGGGAACCGAAGTGGAAGGCTGCGTCAGCTGCATGCTGTAGCAGCACGAGACAACTGAAAAGTACGACGGCGGGTGCCCACCCGCCGTCGTACGGGCACCGACGGCAGACCGGGATCCACCGGAACCGTCGGACCATTGCCGGCCGCAGCTGCGGCCGGCGTTCGGGCACCATGGAACAACACAGACTTGTGAAGAAGGGGAAGCGATGTCAGCCGAGAAGGTCAAGCTTCTGCACCACGTGGAAGCAATCAACTGGAACCGGATCCAGGATGAGAAGGACGTTGAGGTCTGGAACCGGCTCTGCAACAACTTCTGGCTGCCGGAAAAGGTCCCGCTGTCCAACGACGTGCAGTCCTGGGCCACGTTGACCGAGGACGAAAAACTGCTCACGATGCGCGTCTTCACAGGGTTGACCCTGCTGGACACGCTCCAGGGCACCGTCGGCGCGGTGTCGCTGATCCCGGACGCACTGACTCCGCACGAAGAAGCCGTCTACACCAACATCGCGTTCATGGAGTCGGTGCACGCCAAGAGCTACTCTTCGATCTTCTCCACGCTCGCCTCCACCAAGGAGATCGACGAGGCGTTCCGGTGGTCCACCGAGAACGAGAACCTGCAGAAGAAGGCCCGGATCATCGAGGGCTACTACTACGGCGACGACCCGCTCAAGCGGAAGGTCGCCTCCACGCTGCTGGAGTCCTTCCTTTTCTACTCGGGCTTCTACCTGCCGATGTACTGGTCTTCACGGGCCAAGCTGACGAACACCGCCGACCTGATCCGCCTGATCATCCGCGATGAAGCCGTCCACGGCTACTACATCGGCTACAAGTTCCAGAAGGGCGTCGAGGGGGAGTCCGAAGCCCGCAAGCAGGAGCTGAAGGACTACACCTTCGAGCTGCTCTACGAGCTGTACGAGAATGAGGTGCAGTACACCCACGACCTCTACGACGCCGTGGGCCTGGCCGAGGATGTCAAGAAGTTCCTGAACTACAACGCCAACAAGGCGCTGATGAATCTGGGCTACGAGGCCATGTTCCCGTCCACGGTCACCGACGTGAGCCCGGCTATCCTCTCCGCCCTCAGCCCGAACGCCGACGAGAACCACGACTTCTTCTCCGGCTCCGGTTCCTCCTACGTGATCGGCAAAGCAGTCAACACCGAAGACGAGGACTGGGACTTCTAAGTCCTTGTGAGATCCCGACCTATCTGAGCATTTTCAGCCAATCTGAGCAAGATTCTCGCCCTATCTGAGCATTGCTCAGATAGGGCGAGAATACGTAACACTCTGAACGAGCGGAAGTAGAGGGGCGGATACAACGCGATGAGTCTCGGTCCTACCCACCACGGCTACTTCTACCAGGACCTAATCACGGCGGTCGCCCTGGTCGACCTCGTCTTGGGCGTTGCGGAGACCATCACCGTCGACACCAAGGGGTTCGATACAGATCGGTTTGACGATGTCAACATCACGTACGCGGATAAGACCCGGTGCCGCCTGCAAATCAAGCACACAACTACAGACCGTCAGCTCTCGAAAGAGACGTTTACTCAAGACGGCAGAAACCTTAAGCTCAATAAGATCCTCGACTCCCTCTTAAGGGACTTAGCAACGTCCCCAGCCACCACATACCGAATCGTCGTCCGAGACCAAGAGCCCGACGACTCTCTCGCCGTCGTCTTGTTGCCCTTTGACCCGTCCGACCGGCCTGCCGACCCGCTCCCGGGCATCACAACGGCGAAGTACCGGTTCGACCCCGCCGCGCTGCGCGCCAGCAAGCCTTGGGTCGACATGGTCAAGCACCTCAGCGACAACGACCTCCGTCGCGCTTGCAGTCGTCTCGTCGTAGACACGGGTGCGCCGGCCTCAACCATTAGCTTCGCTGACCCGGGCGCTGCCGAACGCGCCCTCCTCCGGCGCGTCATCGAAGATCTTGGGGCAGGACGCACTCCTAATGCCGACATCACTCCCGAATTCGCGGCACACGCACTCGTTCAAGCAGCAACATCTGCGCGAGTAGTCGATACCGGAGTCGTGCGACGCGACCTCATCGAACCTCGACTCGGGCTGCGCGTCGACTTCGGAGCCGTCACCGCAGGACACCCCATCGAGACTGAAGTCGCCGTTGCTCGCGTCGGAGCAACGACAGAGGTCAGCAAACACATCGACAGCACAGTGATCGGTGGAGGACGAGTCGTCGTTGTAGGCGAGCCAGGCGTCGGGAAATCGTGGCTGTGCGAAGAGCTTACAAATCGCTACCGAGACAACGCCTGGACAGTCGCACGCCACCACTGCTGGCTCGGCTCAAGCGACGACCACCTACAGGATCGAGTCTTGACCGAAGTCGTCATCGGTAGTCTCCTCGACCAGCTTGGCCAAGCGGTCCCCGAAGCAACCAAAAACCTTCGCCCCAAGTTTGCGACGAGCACGGAAGCACTCGAATCGGCACTCGAGAACTGCCGCGAAACCCATCCTGGCCAACCAGTCCTTCTCGTCGTCGACGGCCTCGACCACGTCGACCGAGTCGTCGGACGCAGCACCAACCAGCAGAAAGACCCGTCACGTCTTGTGGTCGAGGAGCTTGCCGCCCTCAACCTCCCCGCTGGCGTCTGTCTACTCGTCGCAAGCCAGCCCGGAACCCACCTCGAGCCAGTTGTCCCCGCATCCGGCCCAGTCCAGATGCCGCCGATGTCTCGGGAGGAGATCCAGGCGCTCACCGCCAAGCATGGCCTGCTTGAATCGCCTGACGGCAGCGGACCCGTCGATTCGTCCGATGAGGACACCATCGTCACATTGGTCCACGAACGTTCCAACGGAAACGCGCTCTACGCGACCTACCTGTGCAGGCTCGCACTTGGCGCATCACCTCTTGACGATACCCCGGCGCCGCTCACAGTCAACGAACTCATCCATCGTCTAGAACTGGTCCCCGACACGGCTACAACGGTCGAGGAGTATTACGACTACCTGCGCGACGCGATGACCCTTCACCAACGATTCGCCACCGACACGCTCGCGCTGTGCGACTTTTCGCTCACCCCTGATGAGCTGGCGGAGCTTCTCGGCTCACCCATCAAAGCCATCGTTATTCCCGCCCTCCAGTCGCTTGCCCCAGTCCTCAACACCCAGAAGGGGCTCGGCGGGCTGCGCCTCCACCATGAGAGCTTCTCGCGGCACATCCTCCGCAACATCGACCACGAGACCGCGAGCTCTATTCGCCAGATGATTGCGAGGTGGCTCGAAGGTCGCGGCTTCCTTATCGATTCTCGCGCATTCCGTCATCTACCTGACCTTCTCGCGAACCTCGGCGAGTACGACCAGCTCAAGGCGCTGGTCGGTCCACACTTCGTGGCAGACGGAGTCCGGCAGTTCCACTCCCCAGAAGCGCTTCAACGAGCCCTCTGCGTTATCGCACGTGAAGCCGAATCGCGCCTCGACTGGCCGACCCTAGTCACCTGCATCGAAGTCCGCAAAGCCATCGACACATACGAGAACGACGCCCTTGCCGACACGGTAACCGATTATGTCGACGTAATCGTGAACATCCTCGGTGCCGAGATCGTTGCGGAACGCCTTGTTTACAACGGGCGTGCCACGTTCCCTCCGAGATGGGGGCTCCGCATCAGCGACGCTGTCGACCGAGCCGGCGCTGCCGCACCCTGGAAGGCGTACATCGAGGGCTGGGAGACACAGCGCAAGACTGAACGGAGCAGCTACTCCTCTGACCGCGACGGCACCCTCCAACTGGCCGCCCAACGCGGAGCGCTTCGACTTCGCACCCAACGACAAGACGTCAACCCGTCTCTCATTCCGATAATTGCCGAGCATCTGGAGGGCGAGCACGACGCGTCTTTGGTCGATCTCGTAGAAACGTTCACGGCAGGACTGCCCGCGGACTACATGCCCCAGGTAGCTGCAGCGATGACCAACCCGGCCAACGCGGCGAAGACTTATTTGACACTCGCCGACCTGGCCGCTAGCGGAACCATCGGGCTCCCCGACCCGCATGACTTAGCGTGCCAAGCATGGGAATTGGATCCGACGCTCGACATCATCGGGTACCTCTTCCACGGTGTCGCACCACAGAATGTGCTTGCCGGACTTGGAATCGCGGATCTCGAAGCTGAACTGAATGCCGCCACGGACGCCATTCTTGGAGAGAGGACTGCCGACGAACCGTCCGTCAGCAGGTGGCACGCTCTCCTCACACTCGCGCAGGCCATCGACCCTGCCCTTGTGCTCAAGGCCGGCGCAAAATTGTCCGGCGTCGGGTTCTACCGGGCATGGCTCCGCTACACCGTCACGACTATAGGAATCGCAGAGGATGTCCGCGCTGGCACCTCAACGCCCGAAGCCGCATCAACCGTGGTTGTCGTCGCACTGGCTGACCTCGTCGTCGAGGCCAAGCCTTTCACCGGCAAGCCGCGAGCATGTGACCTGTATTTCATTCATCCCCTGATCCACCAGGTGATCGAGAATTCCCTCACAGTCGTGAGAGAAACAGATCTTGATACCGTCCTCGACCACCTCATTGCCATAGCCGATGGCACCACTACGACCACCAATCTCGGTCTGGGCGAGAACGGTCCGCTGACCACCAATGATCTACTCTCAATCCTCGGACGAGTCTCCCACCACATCGGCATCGGTGCCGTCCACGCCCTCCTCGCCGTCGTCCGTGAACGTCGCAACGACGACCACACCGGATACAGCCAGCAAGCTGCATTCGAACTTGAGACCGCCCGCATCTGCATCGCAGCAGGAGCAACCGACGAAGCACGCGAGTGCTGGAACCGGGCTGCCAATTTGCTCTCAAGCTACGGCGGTCATAAAGACCCCACGCTTTCCGAGATCGTCGCAAGCATCGAAGACATCGAAGACCCGACGAAAGCACGAGCCCGACTCGCCAAACTCGTCGACCTGGTCTACCTCGTACGGCAGCACACCGACGGCCGCGATACATCGCACTACGTAACTCAATGGTGGGAGATCGCCGCATCTGTCGACCCAGTCGCTGCAGCCCGCGACGCCGCTGACCTCTATCTCGACACCGTCGGATTCGAAGACGCCCGAGCAGAAGCAGCGCAGACACGCCTGCTGCAGAACCACTGCGCGACAGCAGACCCGGCCGTCCTCGCCGCACTGCGGCTCACCACAAGCATCGCCTGGCGATCACCAACGGTTGACCTGGAAATCCTCAGCCGTCTTGCACCTGAGCGAGGGACTAGCCAACCCGGCGACACGATGCTCAGTGTCCTCGCCAACAACATCGCCGCATCGTACGACAACCAGCCGATGCAATACTCGAGCAACCAGTCTAAAGAAGCCGTCAACCAGGCGCTCGTCCAAGCTGTGATGGATCTAGGTGGTCCCGAGTTTGACCCTCGAGCAGCGCGGCCAGACCGGGAAAACGAAAGCTCGTTTCTCCGGACGGAACAGACGCCAGACCCACACGCGCTCCTCAAGCGCCTCACTGCAGCTCAACGTCCCGAGGCGCCCGAAGGACGAGCAGGCGCGATCAGCATCGCCCACGCAATCGACAAGGAGCGCTACCAAGACGAGCCCGCCACATGGGACATCGACGCAGCCACCAATGCAATTGGCTTTCGCATTCTCGAAACAACACTCGCCAAAGGGGCCCACGCCGGAATTACCCTCATCGACGACGTCGCCCGCGAGATTTCCACGTTCTCCTGAAACGACATCTTCGCCGACCTCGGACAGGGTCTTGCCGCCTACGCTGACCGCGACACAGCGGTCGCCGAGGTCGCCAGCTACTGCCTCGTCACCGCATACCAGCGCATCCGAGGCGGAGGAGGCTGGCGACAGTTCGCCGGCCGGGAACGCCGAGCACTATGGGAGCAAGCCCATAAGCTCGACCCCGACACCGCCGAACGCGCCCTCGCCGCAGCGGTCACCAACCGCGTCGCCGCCGCATCCTACGGCTCATACGGAAGCAGCCAGGGCCTCATCACAGCATTCGCCGCGCAGCCCACAACCAGCCCCGGAGGCACCGCCGCCGACTGCTGGGACGCGGCCTTCAACATCATCAGTCACCGCCTCCCCGGGAGTGCCGAAACAGGCACGCACGTCTACCACCCCACGCCAACGCCCGACTCGACCGACGACCTCAACGTTGCTATCGCAACACTGGCGCTAGCAACCATCTGCCATGCCGCGCGGGAACAGGTACGACTCGCTCTGGTAGCTACCCAGTTTCTCCTCGCCGTCCGTCCGAAGGTCGCCCAAAGCGCGCTCTCATACATACTCCGCAAAAATCTGGACGCAGGTCGCAGCACCTGGCTACTCGAAACTGTGTGCGTGAATGTTCCGAAGGGGGATCTCGGAGACGACCTCGCCGCGGAACTCACCCAACTCGCGGTGAGCGACCACCTGTCCGTTCGAGCACTAGCAGGCCAAATTCTCGACACCCACGGACTCCCCGTGCCGGAACCGCCAGCCACAACGCCGGCACTGTCCGTCAGCACTGCTTTCCAAGCCCTCGTCGGCGAGTACGAAAAAGAAGCAGAATGAACCTGAACATCCCCCGAGGACAGGTCGAGAGGCTCGTCTGCCTATTCCTAGACGATCGCCTCGCGGACGCCAAGGAGCCCCCCGGCGTGCGCGAAGCCGTGATCCAAAATCTGGTCGACCGAGTCGAAATCATCAAACAGCGCTCTAGCGAACAGATCGGCCAGCTCCGCTCGCCATCGTCGCAACGCATCCCCGATGCCTACTTCAACGATGAAGAAGAAATAGAGAATGCCATCCAACGGACAGCAGCTGGAATTAGAGCAGCATGTGCCCGTGAAGGCTTCCTGACAGCCGATGCCCGGAGGTTTGAAGCCGGGTACGCTTGCTCGCTTGCCCCTTCGGCCAGATGGGCACTCCTGGAAGAATCGTCGCGCGTTCCGCGTCCGGCAACCCGCCACCATCTTCTGACGCGTTCCCTGACGCCCATTCCCTGGCAGGACAACGAGGACGAATGGCCGCCGCCGACCGCGGTCGAACTCGAGCGGACTCGCAGCGTCACCGTACAAGATACAGGGCCTGTCCGTGTCGCAGAGAGGCCGTACAACAACTGGGTTCAAATCGGCATGTTCGAACGGCAGGCCACCTTGGCCAGCACCTACCCCAAACAGCCAGCCCGACAACTGCTCATGTCAACCGGCCTCGAGGCAACCGATGCGTCCATGCCGATCGATTCGATGCCTATCGGAACCAACCCACCGAATATTTGGCTGGCCCCGTACGACCACCTACTCCCCGGTGTAGACGCAGCTTCAGCCATTGAAAACTTGGAGGATTTCTATGGACCGTTGACCATGATGGCCAACTACAGAGGCGAACCGAGCGCCCCCCACCGCGACCGCGGCGTTGGACTTCACCCCTTCACTCTCGTGCCCCGACTCGAACTCGTAGCGTTTCTCGACCTGCGTCCAGAGTTTCCGACAGTTCGCCACTGCCTGGTTGATGACCAAGGGCCAGCTGTGGTGGGACGCAACTGGCGTGGATTCCTCATACACGACGGCAGCTATACCCCTCTTGCACCGGCGGTCCATGGCACGGACCTCATAATTCGTCCAGACCTGTACGAACGCCTTGAAGACGCACTCGACAGGAATCGCATCCAGTGCGGCATTACGGTTCGGCACTTCGAAGGCGAAGACAACGACATGGAAGACGACTAAGGGGGACTGCCCGGGACCGTCCCGTGGGAACAGCGTGGCGTGAATTCTGATGGTTCAACCGTCGATGGATGCGGCCTGAGCTATCGCAGCCTAGGTCTTAGGAAGTTGGGTCGGTTACAAGGAGTGGCGATTCCCGGCCTCTTGTTGGCCGCCTCGATGATTGGTGAAGGCCACAAAGTCATGGGCGTCGAGCAAGAACAAACGATGTTATCCCTAGCCGGCGGGCAGGAACACGCCGGCTCGGTTTCGTGGTTGCATGGAAGAGCCGAGAAACTGCCCGCGAATTGGGCTGATCTCGTTCTCATGACCGGACACGTCGCACAGTATTTCCTTGACGACGCGTCCTGGGTCGGTGCACTTTCTCAGGCCAATCGTTCGCTCAGGCCGGTACTAGCACTAACGTACATCCGGCTCATGGATCACAACCTCGCAGAATTGAAGGGGGCGGCCTCCTTTTCCCCCGAGTGCGGTCTGGGGATTTCGTGCCCACTTTCCCAGCCTTTGAGCACCAGAAGCAGCCCCGGTTTAGTCCTGCAGGTCGAAGTCCAGGTCGAGGTCATCGACGGCATTCAGTTTCCGTCACGTGGAGCCGACGCGGGCAGTTCCGAGGGTCGCGGCGATCGGCATCCGGTCCACGGCGACCAGCTGGTCCAGGTTTAGGCCGGTCAGCTCGGCGATGTCCCTGATGGGTGCTTGGAACGTCCGGAACGGGGCCAGCGGCGGGACGTCGTCGATGGCCTCCGGCCGCGGGATGTCGGGCAGTTCGCCCAGCTCAGGCGTCTGGTCCACCACGTACCCGACGGCCGCCAGCTCTCCCTGGTGGATGAACACGGCGACCTTGAAGAAGCGCAACGGGATCTCCACGCCCCGATACACGGGATCCTGGGCGCTGAAAATCGGCCCGGTGAAGACGACAATCCTGTCGCGGTATTCGGCGGCATGCTCCTGCAGGTAAGACTCCAGGCCCAGCCACAGTTCGAGGCCCTGGTTGAACTTGGCCGCCTTGGGTGCGGCGTTGGTGTAGTGGAAGGTGTCTTCGTTGGCCAGCTTCGCCTCGGCGACCGTGTCGCCCCAGACCGCCGAGGCCCGGCGGACCAGGTGGCCGCGGTCGATGGCGTTCCGGGCGTAGACCCGCTCGCCTGTCTGCAGGTCGGGGGC
>NZ_JBNHHB010000206.1:0-9035 GCF_059091905.1 Arthrobacter sp. Dra40 | reverse complement strand
GATGACGGGAATCGAACCCGCGTAATCAGTTTGGAAGACTGAGGCTCTACCATTGAGCTACATCCCCGAGGACGTTGAAACTTTAGCACGACGGCGGGCTGGTTCAACAAATCGGGCACCGTTCCCCCGCCCGGTTCCGCCTCAGGCTCGGTCCCGGCACGCGGGACAAGGTGCAGCTCCCATCGCAGGGAACCTCCAGTGTTCAGCAGTCAGTCGATAAACTGTCGCTGTCATCCGACACAACGGCCAGGAGCAACGCCATGGCTGCACCGGGACTTTCCCAAACCACCACAGCACTGCGGGCATCCGGCACCGATCTGCGGCTTGATATCCAGGGGCTCCGGGCCATTGCCGTGGCCCTGGTGGTGGCTTACCACTTGTGGCCTGATCGGTTGACCGGGGGCTTCGTGGGCGTGGACGTGTTCTTCGTTATTTCCGGTTTCCTGATTACTTCGCACCTGGTCAAGCGGCCGCCGACGGACGGGCACGGGTTGGCCGCGTTTTGGGGACGTCGGATCCGGCGCCTGCTGCCCGCGGCCTTCGTCGTGCTGGCTGCAACGGCTCTCGCTTCGAGGCTGGTGGCACCACCCACGCAGTGGGGATCGATCGCCAAGGAGATCATCTCCTCCGCCCTGTATGTGCAGAACTGGGTCCTGGCCGGCAACTCGGTTGACTATCTGGCGGCCGAGAACGCCCCTACCCCCACGCAGCATTTCTGGTCCCTCTCGGTCGAGGAGCAGTTCTACCTCTTCTGGCCAGTCCTGATCTTCACGGTCTACTGGATCGCCGGCAAGCGGAGGTTCAACCCACGGCGCCTGCTCCTCGGCGCGGTAACCGCGGTCGTGGCCCTCTCCCTGGCATTCTCCATCACCGCCACCGCTTCCGATCCCGGTAGCGCGTACTTCATCACCACCACCCGTATGTGGGAACTGGGCCTCGGCGGCCTCACCGCGCTGGTTGCCCCGGCCCTGACACATCGTCTGCCCCACCGAGCGCGTGTGATCTTGGCGTGGACCGGTATCGTCGCTGTCCTCAGCGCCGGCGGGCTCTTCAGCGGTGCCACCCCCTTCCCCGGTTACACCGCACTGCTACCGGTGGCGGGCACCGCGCTGGTGATCTTCGCGGCTGCCGAGGGCAGGTACTCCCCCACTGCGTGGCTGCGGAACCGCCCGGTCCAATGGGTCGGCGAGGTCTCCTACTCGGTCTACCTTTGGCACTGGCCCCTGATCGTCCTGCTGCCGTACGTTACCGGCGGACACCTCGGATGGCGGGACAAATCGCTGATCCTGGCTGCAACACTGGTCCTGGCGGGACTGAGCAAGACCTTCGTTGAGGACCGCTTCCGTTTCCCCTCCGGGCAAAAGGGGCTGGCACCTACCTTTCGGTTCGCGGCAGCAGGCATGGTGCTGCTCAGCGTCGTTGGCGGCGCCCAGCTCGTGGAGGTCAATCACCGCACCGCGCAGGCCGAGCAACAACTCGCCGCCATGGTCAGTCACGGCGATCCCTGCTTCGGCGCCGCGGCAATCGCCAAGGGTTTTAACCATTGCCCCCAGAACCCGAACGCACCGGCAGTACCCGAGCCGTCGCTGGCCAAGGACGACAAATCCGACGCCTACGCCGACGGCTGCTGGTCCAACCAGCCGTTCACCGACCGTCCCGTCTGCACCTACGGGAACGGGCCGACCAAGGTCGCGCTGGTCGGCAACTCACACGCCGGGCACTGGCTCCCGGCACTGCAGGTACTGGCCGAGAAAAACCACTGGACAATCTCCACATACCTTGTTTCCAGATGCAACCCCACCTCGGTGCCGCTGCAGTTCGACACCGAGGAGAAAACGGCCAACTGCACCGCTTACGGAAACTGGGTGCTGGACCAGACTTCCGGCCATGCCTACGACCTTGTCATCACCTCGGAACGCCAGTCCGTGCCCGTTCAGGGGCGATCCTGGAACAGCACCGAAAAACCCGCCGTCGACGGCTACAAGGGCTACCTGTCCCGGTGGGCGGACAGCGGCGCCACCGTCCTGGTAATCAAAGACCCGCCCTTCCCCGGCAAGACCATTGACTCCATCCCGGACTGCCTCGCCGAAAACCCCGGCCACCCCCGGCGATGCTCCGGCACACCCAAAGAATGGCATTGGATGGACCCCCTCACCACCGCAGCGACGGAAATGCACAACCCTAAAATTCACGTCGCTGACCTGGACCGGTACTTCTGCGCCAACGGTTCCTGCCCCGCCGTCATCGGCTCGGTCGTGACCTACTTCGACGCCTCGCACATCACCGCCACCTACGCGCAAACCCTCGCACCGTACTTGGAGCGACCCATCGTGGAGGCCCTGCATCACTGATCAATCCTGGCCCCCCCGGGTGGGAGCGGCCGGGTCCAGGGTCCAGGATCGATCCACATCCCCTGCTCCAACAGGTGAAAAGAAGCTGCCAACCACAGGGTCGGCAAGCGGGCTTTCGGGCAATGAGTTGACCAAGGCAGAAGGATACGAGCGGCCCTCAACCCGGCTGGCAGGTTGGGCACCAGTAAAGTTTGCGGGCCGCCATGTCCGTGATCGCGACCGGTGTGCCGCACAGGCGGCACGGCATCCCCTGCCGCTTGTACACGTAGTGCGCGTTGTCCGGCCAGACCGGCAGCAGCCGGCCGTTCGCATCGGCGTCGCGGTGTTCGGGCCGGGTGGTAATGATCTTGCCGTCGCGGACTCCGTCGCCCATGACGTCCACGATGTCAGCCCACAGCAGCGCTGCTTCTTCCGGCGGAATCTCCTTGCCGGGCAGCCACGGGTTCAGTCCGCGGCGGAACAGCGTTTCCGCGCGGTAGACATTGCCGACCCCTGCCACCACATTCTGGTCCATGAGCAGCTGCCCGACTGCGGTGCGCTTCGAGGTCAGCCGGCGGACAAACTCAGCACCCCGGTCCGCCGCATCCTGCAGCGGGTCCGGCCCCAGTTTGCCGACGACGGCGGACGCCTCCGCGGGGGTGAGCACTTCGCAGGCGGTGGGACCGCGGAGGTCGGCCCAGCCGTGGTCGGACACCAACCGCACGCGCACCTGGCCCACCGGCTCCGGCGGACCGGAGTACGCACCTGGCGTGCCGCCGTCGTCCGCGGCCGTGGCATCGTCGTCGTACGTTTCCTGCTCCCCCACCCGGCGCGGCGCTCCGATGCTGGAGGCACCGCGGAAGCTCTCATCGCCGCCAAAGTTCCAGGCCCCGTAGAGGCCCAGGTGGATGCGCAGGAGGAGGCGGTTGTCGAACTCCAGGAACAACTGCTTGCCGTGGGCCCGGGCGGCCAGCAGCACGGCTCCGTCGAGCCGGGCGGCACCGGCGGCGAAGCGGCCCTGCGGGCTGGACACGGCCAGCCGCTGGCCGGCGAAAACGTCCTGGAACTGGCGTGCCAGGCGGTGGACGGAATGGCCCTCGGGCATAACCGGTGACCGCTAGGCCGGGATGTCGCCGGTGGTCTCGTAGGAGGCGATCTTGCCGATCCGGCGGGCGTGGCGCTCGGCGTTGGAGAACGGCTCGGCCAGGAACGCCTCGATGATCGAGGTGGCCTCCTCGACGCTGTGCTGGCGGCCGCCGACGGCCACGACGTTGGCGTCGTTGTGTTCGCGGGCCAGCTTGGCGGTGTCCAGGTTCCAGGCCAGAGCGGCGCGGACGCCCTTGACCTTGTTGGCGGCGATCTGCTCGCCATTGCCCGAGCCGCCCAGCACAATGCCCAGCGCCTCGACACCGACCGACTGGTCTTCGACGACGGCGAGCGCCGCGCGAATGCAGAACGAGGGGTAATCGTCCTCCGGGTCGTACGCGGTGGGTCCGTGGTCGATGACCTCGTGGCCCTGGCCGGCCAGATGCGTGATCAGGTGGTGGCTCAGTTCCAGGCCGGCGTGGTCGGTGGCAATGTGAACGCGCATCTATGGTCCTTCGGTGGCGTGCGGGGAGGAGAAATGACGGCTTCCAGCCTACTGGAGCGGCATCGCCGGATGGGTTTCGTGTCGCGGTGGACGAGCTCAGCAGCCGCACCAAGACCCTGTTCCTCCGGCTGCAGGACACCTCGGATTCCTGCCTGCTGATCTTCGTGGACCCGGCCCGGTTGTTGTCCGCCGAAGGGGCCGGCACGGACAGCGGACCCAGGGCGTTCGCTTCCGTGGACGCGGCCGCCCAGTGGTGCGAAGACCGCCTCCTTGACCGCTACGGGGATCTGCCCGCAACCGACGGACGGCTGCAGCTGGAGGACCACCCGGTGGTCGGCAGCCTGCCCGAGCGCGAGCGCGAGACGCTCGCGGGTTATCTGGAGGAGCACCATTACGACGACGGAGAGCCGGTCGCCGCCGCCGACGGAACACACGACGGTCTGCTCATGATCATGGCGGCCGAGCAAGAAGGCCTCGCCGCCGTGGCCGCAGTCCAAGGCTGACCGGCAGCGCTTCCGGTCCAACAGGGCTTTCCGTCCATCCGGGCCGGCACGGCCGGCCATCATGGCGAGCCGGCCCGTACCCGCCGTCGTCCGCCCCTTTACTCGCGCCCGGTTGGCCGCAACAATAGCGGCAACCCTGACGACAGGATCCCACCGTGCCCGTCTCCGTCCACTTCCCGGTCAACACCCTGGCGCTCAAGCGCGGCGGCTTGGTCAAGGCCGTGCGCACCAAGGCCAACACGCTGGCGCGGAACGGGGCGGCGGAACAAATCTGGATCGAGGTGCTGGGCCTGCAGCACCGGCTGGCCAGTGACGTGGCAAGCCTCAGGGCCGACGGCCACCTGCACCCGCAGGTCAGGGTCCGCAGCGTCCTGTACGGGTTGGATCCGAGTCCCGCGGCAGACCCCCAGCCACCGGTCCAGCCTCCGCCCGAGGACGACTACGAGATCGTGCCGGTCGGGAACTCCGGGCTGGCCTTTGGCTACTTCCGGGACGGGATCCAGGAATACTACGCCCGGTTCCACCCCGAAGGCACGCTGGCTGCCATCGAACAGCTGGCACCCAACCGCGCGCGGCTGCGCCGGGACACCATGGACGAACAGGGCCGGCTGGTGCTGGTCCAGCACTTCCAGGAAGCGTCCAAGCCGCCCACCGCGCAGCGGCTGATCGGCCGCAACGGCCGCTGCTTCCTGACCATCACCCAGCAACCCGGCTCGCCCAAGTGGGGGCGCAGCTACCTGTTCGACGGCGAGGCGCATGCCGACGGCGATGCCCTCACCTTTGCCGACCCGGGCGAGCTCTACCGGCATGCCTTCACGCACCTGCTGGCGGAGGAAGAGGCACCGGTGCTGACCTCCGAGTTCCGCGAAAACCTGAACAACCTGCCGGGCAAAAACCTGGACGATGTGGTTGCCGGTGTCAGGCATCCGAACATCCGGCGCATCGCCGCCGTGCACAGCAACCACCTGGAACCCCCGTATGTGCCAGGGTCCGGGGTCAGCCCCAACTGGCGCCGGCTGCTGGAGCACCTGGACAGGTGGGACGGGCTGGTGGTGCACACGGACGCCCAGCGCCAAGACATCGCCGCCGAATTCGGCCACGCGGACCGGCTCCACAGCATCGGCCAACTGGCACCGCCGGAACAGCCAACGCAGCCGGACACCCCGTCGACAGATCCGAACCGGCTGGTGATGGTGGCCCGGCTACACCCAAAAAAGCGCGTCGACGAGGCCATCCGGGTCTTCGCACTGGTGCACGCGGACAACCCCGACGCCCGGCTGGAGATCTTCGGCTTCGGCTACGGGGATGAGGAAGAGGAAACCGTCCGCGCGCTGATCGGCGAACTGGGCGTCGGCGCCGCGGTCAGCTTTCCGGCGTTTACCAACAGCCCGGCGGACATCTATGCCACCGCCTGTGCCACGGTGCTGACCTCGGCCTCAGAAGGGTTCCCGCTGGTCCTGCTGGAGAGCATGTCCTTCGGCGTGCCCGTGGCCGCCTACGACGCCAACTACGGCCCGCGGGACGTCATCCGGCCCGGCGGGAACGGGTTCCTGGTGCCCTTCGGCGACCGCCAGGCGCTGGCCGAGGGCATCCTGGCGCTGATGCGGGATGCCGGGATGCGCGAGCGGTTTGCCCGCGCCTGCCGGGAGACCCTTACGCGGTTCGACGAAGCCGGCTACGTCTCGGCGTGGACGAAGGTCCTCACGGGAGGCTGAGCGCTCTCCGGCCGGCTCTGACGCCGGCCACCCGCAGCGGCCGGCCGGCTCCTCACCGCCCCCGGCCTCCGCCGTCGTCCCCGCCCCGGGAAGGGTGCCGGAAAAAGCGCTTGGACACAGAAGCGCAATATTCGCCATTATTCGCCTTTCTTCCCGGAACTGCTGCGCTGCACCCCGTTCCGGTGAGACAATAGCCACATTGTGCAAGGGTTGTTTCACATCCATCGGCCCGCGCATTCGACAGGTCCCCTGCCCGGGGACACCCGTATTTCTGGAGGCGAACTTGCCAGGTTTGAATCTCACCCGCGAGGAAGCGCGTGCCCGCGCCGAGCTGCTTCAGGTCGAGTCCTACAACGTCACGCTGGACCTCACCCGCGGCGACAAGGTCTTCGGGTCGCGCACCGTGGTCACCTTCACCGCCGCGGGAGGGGGCTCCACGTTCATCGACGCCGTGACGGACACCGTCCGCTCGGTCACGCTGAACGGCACGGCGCTGGATCCGGCCGAAGTATCCGACGGGGTGCGCATCCAGCTGCCGGACCTGGCCGAGCACAACGTGCTGGAGATCGACGCCGACGCGCACTACATGAACACCGGCGAGGGACTGCACCGCTTCGTGGACCCGGTGGACAACGAGGTCTACCTGTACAGCCAGTTCGAGGTGCCGGATTCGCGCCGGATGTTCGCCGTCTTCGAGCAGCCGGACCTGAAGGCCGCCTTCCGCTTCACCGTGACCGCGCCGTCGCACTGGGATGTCATCTCCAACTCCCCCACTCCGGAACCCCGGCCCGTGGGTTCCCCGGACGACGGCGGTGCTGCCGCTACCTGGGCGTTCGAGCCCACCCCGCGGATCTCCTCCTACATCACCGCGCTGATCGCCGGGCCATACCAGTCGGTGCGCAGCGAGCTCACCAGCTCCGACGGCCGGACCATCCCGCTGGGCGTGTTCGCGCGCAAGTCGCTGATGCAGTACATGGACGCGGAGAACATCTTCACGCTCACCCGGCAGGGCTTCGAGTTCTACGAAGAGCAGTTCGGCACCCCCTACCCCTTCACGAAGTACGACCAGTTGTTCGTGCCGGAGTTCAATGCCGGCGCGATGGAGAACGCCGGCGCTGTCACGTTCCTGGAGAACTACGTGTTCCGCTCCCGCCCCACCGAGGCCATGGTGGAGCGCCGGGCCATCACCGTGCTGCACGAACTGGCGCACATGTGGTTCGGCGACCTGGTCACCATGCGCTGGTGGAACGACCTGTGGCTGAACGAATCCTTCGCCGAATTCATGTCCACGCTGGCCGCCGCTGAGGCCACCGAGTACAAGAATGCCTGGACCACCTTCGCGTCGATGGAGAAGTCCTGGGCCTACCGGCAGGACCAACTGCCCTCTACCCACCCGATCACCGCGGAGATCAAGGACCTGGAGGACGTGCAGGTCAACTTCGACGGCATCACTTACGCCAAGGGCGCCTCCGTGCTGCGCCAACTGGTGGCCTGGGTGGGCCAGGAGGAATTCATGGCCGGGGTGCGCGAGTACTTCGGCAAGCACGCCTGGGACAACACCGAACTGGTTGACCTGCTGGGCGAACTGGAAGTTTCCAGCGGCCGGGACCTGAAGGAATGGTCCGCCAAGTGGCTGGAGACGGCCGGCGTGAACACGCTGCGCGCCGAGATCTACACCGACGACGGCGGTGCCATCACCTCGTTCGCCATCCTCCAGACCGCGCCGGAAGGGTACCCGACCATCCGTCCGCACCGGCTCGCGGTCGGCTTCTACAACCTGGACGACGCCGGCAAGCTGGTGCGCACGCACCGGGAGGAACTGGACGTGGACGGCGAGCGCACCGAGGTGCCGCAGCTGGCCGGGCTGACCCGTCCCGCCCTGGTGCTCCTCAACGACGACGACCTGGCCTACGCCAAGATCCGTCTGGACGAGGCCTCGCTGGCCACCTCGAAGGCGCACCTGAAGGACTTCACCGAGTCGCTGCCGCGCACCCTGGTGCTCGGCTCGGCGTGGGATGCGACCCGCGACGGCGAGACCCCGGCGCGCGAGTACGTGGAGCTGGTGCTGAACAACATCGCGTACGAGTCGGACTCCTCCGTGGTGCTGGTGCTGCTGCGCCAGCTGGCCACCACGCTGACCTTCTACGTGAACCCGGACGACCGCCAGCGGCTCACCATTGCGGCCGCCGACCGGCTCTGGGAGCTGGCCGGAGAGGCTGCGGCCGGTTCCGACTCGCAGCTGCAGTTCGCCAAGGCCTTCGCCGTGCACGCCCAGACCGACGGGCAGCTGGACACCGTGGCCGCGCTGCTCTCCGGCGAGCGCACGCTGGAGGGGCTCACCGTGGACGCCGACCTGCGCTGGGAGCTGCTCACCTCGCTGGTGGCCGGCGGCCGCTTCGTCCAGGCCGAGATCGACGCCGAACTCGAGCGCGACCAGACCGCCACCGGCCAGCGCGCCGCCGCCCTGGCCCAGGCAGCCATCCCCACCGCAGAGGCCAAAGCGGCGGCCTGGGACGCCGTCGTCGTCAAGGGCGAACTGCCGAACGCCACCCAGCAGTCCGTCATCGCCGGCTTCACACGTGTCCATGACACCGCACTGCTGGAGCCCTACTCCGCGAAGTACTTCGACGCCATCGAAGACATCTGGAACACCCGCACGCACGAACTCTCGCAGCAGATCGTGGTGGGGCTCTACCCGTCGCAGCTAACCACCCAGGCCACCGTAGACGCCACGGATGCCTGGCTGGACGCGGTGGCTGATCGCACCCCCGCGCTGCGCCGCCTGGTGCTGGAAAGCCGCGACGGCGTGGTCCGCGCCCTCAAGGCCCAGGCCGCCGACCGGTAACCCCGCCGGCCACGGGACCGCACGCGGCTTAGCGGTTGCGCGGACCCGGCC
>NZ_JBNHHB010000205.1:0-9136 GCF_059091905.1 Arthrobacter sp. Dra40 | reverse complement strand
ATCGCCGTCGTCGTGCTCCGGGGATCAGTAGCGGTAGTGGTCCGGCTTGTACGGGCCGGACACGTCCACGCCCAGGTACTCGGCCTGCTCCTTGGTCAGTTCCGTGAGTTCGACGCCGAGCGCTGCCAGGTGCAGCCGGGCGACCTTTTCGTCCAGCACCTTCGGCAGCACGTAGACCTGGTTGGCGTACTCCGGTTCGCCCGTGGCCGACCCCTCGGCCGGCTTGCCGTGCTTGGTGAACAGCTCGATTTGCGCAATGGTCTGGTTGGCGAAGGAGTTGCTCATGACGAACGAGGGATGGCCGGTGGCGTTGCCCAGGTTCAGCAGGCGCCCTTCGGAGAGCACGATGATGGAGCGTTCGGCCCCGGTGCCGGCATCGAACACCCACTCGTGTACCTGCGGCTTGATCTCCACCTTCTGCACGCCCTCGACGCTGGCCAGACCGGCCATGTCGATCTCATTGTCGAAGTGGCCGATGTTGCCCACGATCGCCTTGTCGCGCATCTTCACCATGTCGGACGCCATGATGACGTCCTTGTTTCCGGTCGTGGTGATGAAGATGTGGCCCTCGCCTACGACCTTGTCCAGGGTGGTGACCTGGTAACCGTCCATGGCGGCTTGCAGGGCACAGATCGGGTCGACTTCAGTGACCACTACGCGGGCGCCCTGGCCGCGCAGTGCTTCGGCCGCGCCCTTGCCGACATCGCCGTAACCGCACACCACGGCGGTCTTGCCGCCCATCAAAACATCGGTGGCCCGGTTGATGCCGTCCGGCAGCGAATGGCGGATGCCGTACTTGTTGTCGAACTTGGACTTGGTTACCGCATCGTTGACGTTGATGGCCGGGAACAGCAGCTGGCCCTGCTCCGCCAACTGGTAGAGACGGTGCACGCCGGTGGTGGTTTCCTCCGTGACGCCGCGGATGCCGGCGGCGACCCGGGTGAACTTCTGCGGGTCCTTGGCCAGCGACGCCCGCAGGACGTCCAGGATGATGGTGTACTCGTGCGGGTCCTCGGCGGTGGCGGAAGGGACGGCGCCGGCGGCTTCGAATTCCACGCCCTTGTGCAGCAGCAGGGTGGCATCGCCGCCGTCGTCCAGAATCATGTTGGGCCCCAGCTCGGGGTTCTCGGCGGCGCCGGGCCAGGTCAGGATCTGCTCGGCCGTCCACCAGTACTCTTCGAGCGTTTCGCCCTTCCACGCGAACACCGGCACTCCCTGCGGCTCTTCCGGGGTTCCGTTGCCGACGACGACGGCGGCGGCGGCCTCGTCCTGGGTGGAGAAGATGTTGCAGGAGGCCCAACGGACCTCGGCGCCGAGTGCGGTCAGGGTCTCGATCAGTACCGCAGTCTGCACCGTCATGTGCAGGGAACCGGCAATTCTGGCGCCGGCCAGCGGCTGGGCATCCCCGAACTCTTCGCGCAGTGCCATCAGGCCCGGCATCTCGTGCTCAGCCAGACGGATCTGGTGGCGGCCGGCAGCTGCCAGCGAAAGGTCCTTGACCTTGTAATCGAACGTCACAGTCATGCTCCTAAGCGTTGTCGGCGGAACCGGCGGTGGGGCCGTGGTTGGGGGAAGCGGCGGCGCCGTCGGTGTCGGAATCGGTGGTGCCGTGGTTGGGGGAACCGGCGGCGCCGTCGGCGTCGGAATCGGTGGCGCCTGCACCAGGGCCCGCCTGTGGCAGCAGCACCGGGATGCCGTCTTCAATGCGGTAACGCAGCCGGTCCCCCGCGGTGGTGCGGCCGGTCGATACCAGTTCGTCACCCTCCTGGATCAGTGATGAACCGGTAGCCGGACAGCGCAGGACCGCCAGCAGTTCGGGAGTCAGATGTGCCATGCGATTGTGTCCTTTGGTTTCCAGCGGCATCGGCTGCGGCCGCTCTCCGGTGGCCGGCGCGGCGGGGCTTCGCAGCGGACAGCAGGTTGCCGGGCCCGGCGGGCTGCCCGCCTCCCAGCGTATCGCCCTACTGTTGTCCGCGCAGAATGCGCAGGTGCCCGCGCCGTGTTCCGGCCGTACCTGCCGGGGGCTCCAGAGGCTCGCGCAGGCCGCGCGGGTGGGGCACCTCGTCGGGCACCTCCGGGGTGCGGGCGGCCTCCCGGACAGCGTCGGCCAAGGCCAGCAAGTCGTCAGGATTGGGGGCCGGTGCCTGCGCCGGCAGGGCCAGGCGCATGACTTCCCAGCCGCGGGGCACCGTCAGCCGTTCAGCATGCTGGGCGCACAGGTCGTAGCAGTGCGGCTCCGCATATGTCGCGAGCGGGCCGAGCACTGCAGTGGAATCTGCATACACGTACGTCAAAGTAGCGATGGCCGACCGCTGACAGGCCGAGCGTGAACATTGACGAATGGATCCCACGAGAATGAATCCTACTCCGGGCCGCTTTCCTTACGGGCCATCGGCACGGGCCGCTGAAGGAAAGATTAGGTCACAATCAGGTCGCGCCCCAGCAGCTCCCCCCGGCGGACCGGCCCGCCGGCAGAGGGCGGGTGCCGAATTCCGGTTCCCGGGCTTAAAGTCGGTATATGGAGAACGGACCTTCACTGACTGTCTCGCTTGAGAGCGACGGCGGTGGCTGGCGCCGTCCGTTTGCCGCACGACGCCGGAACCGACGCGGCCGCGGCCTGCGCGGAGACCTGCTGCCCGCCAACCTGCCCGGCCACCTGACCCGGACGGAACAGTTTGAGCAGTGGGTCTCGGAGTCTGCCGAGCGGCTGGAGTATTTCTGGGGCGAGCGGATTGAAGCAGCGCACTTCGTGGTCGAAGACATTCCGCCCCATCTCGAGGAACTGCTGGCCAGGGGGCAAGCAGCGCCCCTGGGCAGCTTCACGCCGGCTTCCCCGGGCCGTCCGGCGGTGGTGACGGTGTTCCGGCGTCCGGTCCAGACGGCCGCCCGGCTGCGGGCTGAGCTGCCGGAACTCATTCACGATGTTGTCGTGGAGCAAACCGCGCAGTTGCTGAACATGGCTCCTGAAGCAGTGGACCCCGGCTATGGCCGGACCCGCCCCTGACCGGCGGTCCCCATCCTGGCCGGCTGTCCCGTGACGGTGGCCGCTGGTTCTAGTAGCCGATATTCACCGGCACTGCGTTCTGCGCCTGCGTGCCGGCAGGTACCGTCAGCACCGAAATGTTGGGGGAATCGGGGGTGGTCAGGACCTGCGCGCCGTAAACGGCGTCGCCGGAGGCACTGATCAGCAAAGCCGCCGAATCGGCGTTGCCGGCTTTGGGATTCACCGTGAGGGTGGTTCCACCGGGGACGCTGACCACCCGTTTCTCGCCCAGTCCGCCTGTGAGGCTGACCGGGGTAAGTTCTATCCGGGCATCCCCGGAGGGCGCATTGAAAACCAGCTGGGAGCCAACACCGCCGGGCACAACCGCCAGGTGGTTGCTGCCGAGCCGGCCCGTGGCGGGAGCCCAGCCAAAGTCCACGGGTTCACCTTTCCCGGTGGCCCTGCTAACCCGTGCGGCTGCCGCAATTGACACATCGGCGCTGACTTCGACGGAATATGTGCCGGCCGGCAGGGACTCGAGCGGCACCTCGGTGATGCTGCCGGCCGCAGCGGTGATGACGCCGCCGCCCGGGAGGCTGACGGGGCCGTCCGGGCCCAGCACACGCACTTCCAGGACCGCGTCGGCCACGCCGGGCACCGCAACCTCCAGGGCCGGCGCTGCCTTCGCATAGCCCTTCTGGTCCCGGATCCCCCGCGCCAGTTTCCCGTCCTGCACGGTGATTCCGGTGACCAGTTGGCGGGTACCGGCCGGAGCAGAGGCCTGCAGCAGTTCGACGCCGCCGGGAGTCAGCTGGCGCAGGACGCTCTGCTGGATGAATCCGGTCACCGGCCCGCCGGAGGACTGGACACGCACGGCCAGCGACTCCTGGTTGGCTGCGATGCCCGCCAACACGATGGAGCGGGACTCTCCCGGTGCCACCAGCAGGCCGCGGGTGCCGGCAGCCTGGATGGGACCTTCGGCCGAGACCAGTTCCAGATCAACCGAGGACGGCGTCTGGGAGCTGTTGTGCAGCTTCAGCACAGACGTGGTGCCCACGGTGGTGGAGGCCCCGAGCAGCCAGAAATCATTGGCCGGTGCCATGCAGTTGGCCGCTGCCAGACCCCGCAGGTCGCCGTCGGAGGCGCGGTAGGTCATCGCGGCACCAGCAAGCGCGGTGGACTCCCCCACCGGGTCGGCCCGCAGCACTGTGGGAGCGGACAGTTCCTGCCCGGACACTACCGCGGCGACCCTCTTGGTCTCTCCGGATGATGCTTGAGTTGGTTCGGCAATCCGCTCCAGCGGGCTGCCGGCTCCAAGCTCGATCAGTTCACTCCCGGGGACTGTGCCGCTGAGGTCGCTGAGTACCACGGCCCTGGCCCTGGTCTGCGCCGTGGTGGAGACCGGACTGAACTGCGGATCGGTGGCCTCTGCGGCACTGTCCAGTAACCGGAGGGGCTCCGGGCAGACTGCGGTGTAGTCCCCCGCGGGGACAGCCGCGGAAACGGGCGGCAGCTCAGCGGCGGCGCCGGGGACATCCACCAGGCTGGCGGCGGCCACGGCAGCTCCTGTCACCAGCAGAAGGCCGGCTCCAGCGGCCGCGCCGAGCGCGCGACCTCGGTCATCGTTCTTCCGCGGGCGGGGTGCGGCGGAACTGCCGGAACGGACGGTCTGCTTGGCGGCCGCAGCGTCGCGGGTGCGGTCCCGCCGGGCGGCACGCTTGGCAGCCTTGCGGTCAACCGGCTGGGCGGCCTCGGTCGTGTTGTCCGGGAGCATCTTGCCGCGGCCTTCGGCAGATCCGTCGCCGGCCGATGAGCCGTCTCCTGCTCCTGCCGTCTTCGGATCGTCCCGGCCACCATTCTCGGTCATCGTTGCTGTCCTTTTCCGGCCAAGGCAATTGCGCTGCCCTCTTCCGGGTCCTTGAGTGCTGCCCGGTGCAGTTCAGCGATGCCGGCATCCGTCCCGGTGGTCTTGATGTGGTCGATCCGCCGCGGCGCGAACCGCTGGCGCGCCGGGATCGGTATGGCCAGCAGGACTGTCAGCCCGATAGCGAGCACTTGGAGAATGCCGATCCACGGCGACCACGGACTTGAATAGCTGATCTTCACGGTACCCGCTGCCGCCGGCACCTCGAAGGCCTGGGCCCAACCGTCCTGCGACGCTTCCAGCCGCGTGCCATTCAGGGTGGCCGTCCAGCCCGGATCCATCCGTTCGGCCAGGATCAACCGGCGGCCGGGTTCGCCGGCGGGAATCTCCCCGCCGGCGGAGGTCCAGCCGGACGGCACCGTTTGCAGCAGCGTGTCATTGGCATCGACCAGACGCACGCGGGCGGTTACTTCCCGCGAGGCCGTGCCGTCTGCGCCGGCCGTTCCGACAACACGCCAGAGCCAGCCGGCGTCCGTGCATCCCACGGAGGTTAGTCCGGGGACAGCGTCGATGCGGCCGGCCAGCAGTTCGGCTGCCGTGTCCGACTCCTGCAGCACCACGAAATCCACGCCGAGCCGCACCAGGGCCGGGCGCGGATCCACGCCGGTGCCGGCCACGATGACCGCGACCGTGTTGCGCAATTCAGCGCTTGCTTCATCGTCCTCGCGCACCTGCGCGTCGGTCAGCGGCCCGGCCAGGGACCGTGCCGCATAGATTGTCGACAGCTGGTCGAGGGTGGTTCCGCTTCCCTGCATCACGGCCGCCGTCACTGCGCCGCCGGTTTCCGCGGTCAGCACGAGAGCGCGCGCCTGCTCAGGCCCGGTTCCGCTGTCGGAGGCCGTGGCGGGCAGCGTGCGGTCGCCGCCCGGCGTGACGGCCATTTTCGTGCCGAAATCGGTCAAGGACCGGGCCTCGGTGGAAGCCGTGTAGCCCGTGAACCGGGGCACCAGCCAGTGGGCAAGGCTGGCAACCGGGCCCAAGCCCAAGAGCACGACGGCGATGACCGCCACGGCGCGGTGCCAGCCGGACATCCGCTGCCCTGTTGCGGGGGCATTCGCCGCCTGCAGCCGTTCGCCGGCGATGAGAGCCGCGCCAAGGAACAGGAACAAGGCCAGCGAGACGAACGGACCGGTGAAGGGTGTGACCACCGCTCCGGGTACAACGGCCGTGGCCAGCAGCGAGGAGCCATAGGAGGCCGCAAGTGTCAGGAAAGCGCCCAGCCAGAGCAACCGGGCGCGGCCGGCCCCTTTCCCCGCGATCGGACCGGCCACGGCCAGCACCAGCATCGGAACGGCGACGACGAGCGCGTAGACCAGCGCCCACGGCCCGTGGGCCAGATCCTCCAGCATGCCGGCTCCGGCAAGTCCGTCGCCGGGGCCGAAGGCGAGCGGAAAGCCCATCAGCTGCTGCCAGAGCGGAGCGGCGTGGAAAGCCTGCGGGAGGCCGGGATCGCCCAACAGTGCCCGCGGTTCATCCAGCCCGGCGACGAATACCGGCAGGGCCAGTGCAAACGGCGGGATGAGCGCCCACCAGACAGTCCTGGCCCGCCGGCGCACTGTCAGCACCACCACGAGGACCAAGGCAACGACCACGGGCAGCAGCGCTGGTGCGGACGCTGTCACCCCGGCAAGGCAGAGCCCCGCCGCGGCCGCGGCAGTCCAGGACGGGTTCCCGTTGATGCCGGGCTTGTTGACAGCTTCGTGCGGCCGCGGCGGACGGCTGGTGTCGGTGCGTTGGACGGCAGATCCTGTCGCCCGGAACAGGCCAAGGACGGCCCACGGAATCAACAGGTGGGCGATCAGTGCGCCCAGGCGTCCGGTGCCCATGGCGACGTGGAGCGCCGGGACGCTCGCCCAGAAAACCGCCGCCCAGAAACGCAGGCCGCGGCGCTGCGTGATGGCCCCGGCAGCGAACCAAGCGCCGGCAGCGGCCAGCGGCATGGCCAGCAGAACCAGCGTCAGGACAGCCGCAGAGCCGTTCCCCAGCCCCAGCAAGGCCAGAACGGCCAGTAGGTAGCCGAACGGATCCCCGTGCCCGGGCAGGCCAGAACCCAGCGAGATCCACCAGCTCGAGGCGTTGTGCCAGATTTCGGCGACGGTGGGAGAGACCGGCAGCAATCCGCCGCCTACCAGCGCCGCTGCCCCGAAGAAGTCGAACATGCCCACGGTGGACACCAACGCCAGTGCGACGGCGGCGGCGACCAGTCCCGTGCCGACCCAGGTCCGCGCTGGTCCCGCGAGGGCTGCGAAGTCGTCGGACCCGCCGGTGGGCTGGTCGCTGCTGCCGGCATCCGAACCGGAGCCGTCCCCCATCACTGAGGCGGCGAGCTCGGGACGCAGAGACTCGGCAAGGGAGCGGCGGTAGGCCCTGACCTCGCGCCCTGGAACCATCAGCGGCCGCACCATCGCCCGCGGCGTTTTGCGGGTTTTGGCTGCTTGCCGCCGGGAGGCGATAAGCCCTGCAGGGCGGAACAAGCCGGCCAGGGTTGCCCCGAGCTGGCGCAGGCCGTGCATGGGATCCTTTGCCACCACCGAGGCGCAAAAACTGTATAGCCCGCCGAGCAGGGCTCCGATCCACAGGAAGGGGACCATCCACCACGGGGCGTGCTTCAGCCGCAGGTGGATTTGCGCCGTGCGGGCAGCCCTGGCCGTTGTGTGGTCGCTGTCCCGGGTGGCATGGCGAACGGCCGCGGTAGGAACCACCACCACACGGTGGCCGGCCAACCTGTTCCGCCAGCAAAGATCCACGTCATCTCCGGTGCCGGGCAGCGCTGGGTCAAAGCCACCCAACTGCTCGTAGACGTCGCGGCGCACCAGCATCCCGGCGGAGTTGACGGCGAAGAAGTCGCTGCGCCCGTCGTACTGACCCTGGTCCAACTCGTCCAGGTCGATCATCGTCAGGCGTTCGCCCCAGCGGCTCACAGTCAGGCCCACGTCGACCAGCCGTCGCTGGTTGTCCCAGTCCACTTGCTTGCAGCCCGCGATGGTCACCGAAGGTGCCGTCTCCACGGCGAGCAGCAGTTCCTCCAACGCATCGGGTTCCGGGGCGGATTCGTCGTGCAGCAGCCACAGCCATTCCTGCGCCCTGCTGTCCTCGCCGGTGGGCTTGGGCAGCTCGGCCAGCCCCACCCGTACCGCGGCACCGAACCCGGCGCGGGCCGACGCCGCGGCCACCGGGCTGCCGGCAGGCAAATGCGTGCGCAATAGCTCGGCGGAAGCATCAGTGGATCCGGTATCCACGCCTAAATAGACGTCGGCGGGCCGCGTCTGCTGAGTCAGGGCCGCCAGGGTCCGGGGGAGGTAGGAAGCGCCGTTATGGGCAACTACAACGGCGGTGACGCGAACTTGCTGCTGAATCAGAGTGCTCTTTTCCGTAGCCGGCGGCGCTCGCGCTCCGACAGCCCTCCCCAAATGCCGAAACGCTCGTCGTTCGCCAGTGCGTACTCCAGGCACTGGGACCGCACAGTGCACGCGCCGCACACCTTCTTCGCATCGCGGGTCGATCCGCCCTTTTCAGGGAAGAAGGCCTCCGGGTCCGTCTGGGCACAGAGGGCATCGGCCTGCCAGCCGAGTTCGCCCTCGTCTTCGTACCCGGTCCCGAAACCGGGCAATCCGATCCACAGCGGCTTCCGTGCAGGGTCGGACTGAGCCGGCTCCTGCAGCAGGCGCGGAGCAGCCAGCTCCAGCACTTCGGCTTCCGGTTCCTCCGCCAAGGCTTCGTGCGCCGCGAGGAACGCGGTGGCCGCGTCCTCGAGTGTCTGCTGGCTGGATTCACGGAAGCGCTCCGCCGCCGCCGGATCAGCCGGATCCACATACCAATCTGCCGGTACGCCGCGCGATGCCGAAGCCTGTGCTTCCAGCTCCCGCCGGTGTGCACTACGTTCTGCCTGCCCCATCAGCCCTCCCGGTGTTCCTGTACCAGCATGGTGCTAGATTCATGTCCAGCGCTGGATCTCAGCTCCGAAACACGAGAATGCTGTTACACGTTTAATACCTAATTACATGGGTGTAATACGGTTCAAGTCAAGCGCCGGCGGGAATCTTAGATACCTGCCGGCCGAAATCCCGGTACGCCACGCGAGAACTTCCCCCTGTGATCTGCACCACAAGCGCCTAGTAAGCGCCAGCTGACGCGTCCCGCAGCACCCGGCCCCGACCTAAGGACCACTGTGAGCCCCTCCTCCACCATCACCGATCTGCTGGCCCGGCTGCGGCCGGACACCTCCCCCT
>NZ_JBNHHB010000204.1:0-9171 GCF_059091905.1 Arthrobacter sp. Dra40 | reverse complement strand
AATCATGCGCTCACGCTCAGCCGCCACAGCCTCAGCAACGGCGGCGCGCTGCTCCGCTGTGGCCAGTTGCTCACGCACTTTGGCCAACGCTTCCCTCGCCGCTTCAAGCTCAGCCTGTGTGGCTGTGTTCATGTGGTCAGCAGGTGGCTGTTCAGGCTCATGTCCGAATGGAGTACACCTCAACCTGACGTCAGGCAGGTATTCAAAAAGGTGTCCATATAGGGTGGAGTTTGTTATTTGTTGACACGACTCGATGAAAGTCTTAAATTTCAACCTGACACTTTGGAGATTAGAGGGCGGATGACAGGTCAGCGGATCGGGTATGTGCGGGTCAGTACCTTGGATCAGAGTGAGCAGCGGCAGCTTGAAGGCCAGGCACTCGACCGCGTGTTCATGGACAAGGCCTCCGGCCGGGACACCGCTCGACCCCAGCTAATCGAACTGGTTCGTTTCGCGCGCGACGGCGACGTCGTGGTGGTACACAGCATGGACCGGCTGGCCAGGAATCTGGACGACCTGCGCTCCCTGGTCCAGAAATTGACCGCAAAGGGCGTCCGGGTGGAGTTTGTCAAAGAAGGACTGGTCTTCACCGGCGAGGACTCCCCCATGGCCAACCTCATGCTTTCGGTCATGGGCGCCTTCGCAGAGTTCGAACGCTCCCTGATTAAGGAGCGTCAGCGCGAGGGCATCGCTCTTGCTCGCCAGCGTGGCGCCTATCGCGGTCGGAAAAAGACGCTCTCTCCTGAGCAGGCGAGCGAACTCGTTCTGCGCGCAGCCTCTGGTATCCCGAAATCGACGCTGGCTCGGGATTACGGGATCAGCCGCGAGACGGTCTACCAGTACCTACGCCAAGCTGCAGGTGTGCAGAGTGGACAGGCATACGTCGTGGACATGTCCTGAACTGAGGCTCGCTAAGGGCTGGGAGCAGTTGGTTGCCAGCCCTTAGCGACCGCTATGCCGTCGCGTCTAACTTCACTGCTGGGCCAGGCAGGGTTGGTCTATCGTAGGAGGGCCAGTGATTGGCGATGCTCCAGACCCGGGCCTGTTCAAGGTTGGCGGGCAACTCTGACAGCAAGCTATGCAGGATTGATAGCAGGTCCTGGCGGTTCTTGGCTGAGGTGCCAGCGGCTGCACTTACATCCCCACCCTTAAGTAGGAACGGCGGACTGCCATCACCGAAATCTATGATGGCGGCGTACTGCGTGGCGTTGCCGTACTGATTCACGTTCTGAACCATCGGTGAACCGTCTGGAGGAATGACGCCATTCACAGTTCCACCGGCTGCGACGATGGCGTCGAAATCCGGAAACCCGTCCGGAGTCATGGGTAATTTCGCCTGCCCGAGCGCCCGAGCGGCTGCGTTCAGGGCTCCTGAACCAGTTGAGGCGAGTGAAAGACGTGTTCCTGCTAATACGAACGCGCGAATTGCGTCATCTGTTTCCCTGCCTCCCCAGGAAGAGCTGTCGACCTCTGGGTAAACCGTGCCCAAGGTCGGGCGCGAAGGGCCTGGGGACGTCTGAGCGGCAGCCCGGCTATTGATACCGGCCGCGGGCAAACCCGAAACCATCATGCCTACTACCATCGGCTACCTCAGCAAAGGTGTTAGGGATTGGCTGGTCGCACTTCGACGGTAGCGTGCTGTGGCTGGAAGACGCGCCGTCGTGAACATCAGAGCCGAGCTCGACGGTCTTGAAGACGGCGACGGGCATTTCGAAGTCGTGGGCGCAGGGTCAGAGGCGCTTCTCCGCTACCGCCTGGGTCCTCCGTACGACCGCTCCTTCGAGTTCGTCCAACCGCTGGACAAGATCGCCGCACGGATCGCTTCCCGGCAGTACCGGCAGAGTGCCGCCGGCTCGGGAGTCACACCGTTGGGCCTCTTCACAATCCACGTGTGGGAAATGGCGCTGACAGCCCCAGAGGGCCACACCATGATGGAGCTAGGCAGTGGCGGTGTTCGCACTTTCAAGCCGCTGGAACCGAAGAGACCAAGGGCACCTGCCACGTCGGCTAAGTGGTCCCATTCGTGCACCGGAGAGTGGATTAAAGGTGTTCGGCTACGCCTGGTGACGGTTCCGTAAAGCGGAATCCACAGCTGGGGTAACCTCCGAACGGGATGTACAAGGTCGCACGGAACAACGCGCCAGGTCTTGGTGCGGGTACTGGCCGGGATGGCGACCGGCAAGCTTAGGATCCTCCCAGCGGTCGCCTCAGAGTACGCCCATCGAATCTGTTGTCGCACTGAGAGATCCCTCAGCGCACCTCCGGAATCGAGCGCGCAGTGTGGACGGGCAATGCGCCGCTACTGTTAGTTGATGGACAATCTGGAGTTCTCCGTCGATGGCGAGTTTTTCCGCGTGAGCGAGCGGCGGCAGCCCAACGGGACGATGAGCTATGACTTTGCGTGGCTGAACGGACCGGACGGTGGGACGTATGGCTTCACTATGGGCCTGGGGGCTGCTGGGTCGGCTCCTGACACGCGGTTGACCCGGGAAGAACTGGTGGCTCAGGCGCGAGACTTCATCGAAGGGTTCTACGAACCAGGGGGCATCGGCGAGGAGGACTTCCCCGGCCACACCCCACCGCCCACCCGTGAGGCGGGCGAACAATAGTCAACCCTATGCCCTCGGTAGGACGGGGTGGGTTCCAACCTGCCCACAACTACCCGATGGTCCCCTAGAGTCGAAGCATGTCATGTGAACCCTCACATCATCGAAAATTCTGGATGATGATCGCTGGACTGGCAGTTCTAATTTTTGCCGGTTACATTGCGCTCACCAGCGGCGTCCTGGCCAGCTGGTTGGATCCAGAACCGGAAACCAGCCTCGGAGCGTCGTTGATTTGGGTCCCCGCGACGGGATCCACGCCCCTCTAACAGCCACCCTGCCGCATTGTGGACGCCTACCCGCAAGCGCGCCGTTGGAGAGCGCATCTGCGCTCTTTTTGGCCTCCTCGTATCCCGCGGGCATCGGGCCTAAGCCGGATGTCGGTAGCCGCGGGTGGAGCCGTAGGATTCGAAGCATGAGTGGACCCAGCGCTGACTCAATTGAACGCTTGCTACAGCCCCCACCCGGACTACGTGCCCTCAGAAACACCGGGCTCGTGATCATGGCGGTCAGCATGCTCACCTACCCGTTGCTCCTGATCGCTGTGAACCTGGCCGCGCCACACCTGATCGATACCTCGAGCATGTTCATCCCGCGCGACCCGTTCTCCAACGCCGGCCAAGGAATCGTGTTCATCGGGCTGCCCGTCTCCGTGGCTCTGCTCGGACTCTTCGCAGTCCTGACCCTTCACAAAGCCCACCCGCAGTGGATTGCGCGGCAGCGTGCCATCGCCCTGACAGCAGCCTCCCTGCTCGCAGCAGCAATGACCGTGCTGGCGTTCTGGGCAGCCTTCTACTTCGTTCTGATCGTCGGCAGCATGCTGCGGTGAACCGAACTCTTGCGGGATACTTGACGCAGCAGCTAGCCATAGTTCCCGTATGTCGCCCTGTTGCTGATTAGCTGCGAGAAGCAGATCCTATCGAGAGGGGGGATCATGCCGGACAAGGCAACGGATGATCAGCGGGCCGCAGGCTTCGTCGTCGTCCCCGACGTCGTTGGAGAGCGATTCCTACCGGCCCGAGAGATAGCCCTGTCAGCCGGAGTGACTTTGGCGAACCCCGATCCCGATGGGCCACCGATAAGCGCGATAGCTTGGCCCAACAACCCGGTTGTCCAAAGTCAGTCTCCGGCGCCGGGCAGCGTTCTACATAGGCACGACTCGCTTCTAGTATGGCTGCGCGTAGACCCTGAGCCGGACAAGGCTCGTAAGCTCGACGAGCCTCCGCCTTCCGCAGATTTGGAACACGCCACTCCAGATAAGCCCATTCAGAAAGTCGAGCTCCGCAGCGACAGTCCTGGGGACAAAACCGCCCACTGAAGGATCGGACCGCCTTGTTCGTATGCACCCACCGAGACCTCAACTATCAGCCATGCCGTTACCAGGTGGTGCTTTCCGTGGTGCATGCTTGGCTCGGAGCTTCGATGAATGTCTTGGTTTTAGCTATATCGCGGAATCGGGCTATTCAGATCAGCCGCCCGCTGCTGCCGGCTGACGCGTAACTCTGGCTTTGAGAGCGCTAAGTTGCACTGCTAAGAACGCCGATGCCGACCATGCCGCTCCCAGGTCCCGTCAAAGGTCTTCTTCTCGGTCATTGAGAATGCTCCGAGTGAGACACGTTGATGAGACAAGCCGGCGTCAGGATATTCCGCGACTGCACACCAGGAGGAAGTCCGTCTATCCGTGCCAGGCAAAGGGTCCTTAAATGCGACCGTTGTCCGGGGAGTTGTGGGGGTCGCGAGGTTGGTTCCGTCGCACGGAACGGTTGACGGAGACTGCCACGAACCATCCTGAGATACTTGCGGCAACGATTGCGACGACTCCAAGCCAACCCATTAGTTGATACGCGATCCAGCACCAAACTGCGACCCATACTGCAGTCAAAACTAGTCGGCCAGGTTTACCGATCCTTCGCTTCTGCGCCATGCATCATCCTTACATCCTTACATCCTTTGACGAGACGACCGGACGGGCCGGCTCATGGCTGGCAGCTACATCGCTATCGGTTTGGAAGTTATTGCTTTGTAACGTCAAACCGACTCTGCAGCACAGTCCTGCGGCTAGCGTGAAACAAACGCTGTTGCACCAGAGACGGGGAAATAATGCGCACCTTAGCCAAGCTCACAACCGGTGCCGTCGTACTGCTGGCGTTGGCCAGCTGCAGTAGTGATCCGAAGTCTGGGATAGCTGCCCTTGAAGCTCCGGCAGGTTCGGCTGATACCTTCGCCGGTGACATCGAAACGCTGGGCATAGCGCCGGACAGCACGCGACTGTTGGTGGAGGAGAACGACTACGCGTTCTATATCGCAGCGCCGGACAAGCCCGAGAAGGGCAACGTGTGTCTGGTCATCCAGACCCCGGAACCGGAAACCGGAGCTTCTGGTTGTGGCAACTTTCCCAACTTGTACCCGTTGGAGCTGGGCACCGCAGGCGTAAGCGCGAAGCTCATTGCAGATAACTACGACGCCAGCAAGGAACTGAGCGAAGGCTGGCGACAACTCCACAAGAACCTGCTGGTACGCGGCGGAATGTAACAACCCCACTCGGCATCGTTGAGATCACAGGTTATGCGCTCCGCCAGAAAGCGACCGTGCCTCGCTCCAGTGCGCCCGCTCTCAGTGGTCAATAACGCCTTCCCCCTTATATTGACTGACTATGATTCCGGCAACGAGTTCCTACAGCTCGATCTAGGCCATTTATCGGGTGATCGTGGCGGTCGAACTGACAGGGTCTCAAACGGTCATTTTTGACGTTCACGCGGCCCACGGAACCGCGGCCGTCCCGCCAGACCCTGGAGAACCCGCTGTTGCCGATATCGTGGGGCGATGGGCTCATTTGATATTTGGCATAACTTTGGCTTTACCGAAAACCCTTACAGCCAGAGCACCCTCAAAGCAGACGAGCTGGGTGAAACCCTTTTGGCTGGACGGGACAAGGAAATAAAGATCCTCCAAAAAAGAATCGGAAGTACTGGTGCCCATCCTTCAGTAGAGGGACCCATCGGAGCCGGAAAGACCAGCCTTGTCAACGTAGCCATCTACCGGATGCAACAACGCTGCTTGGCGGCCAAGGCAACTGAGCTCTACCTGCCAGCAGCTGGAGAGTTCCAGCCCACTGCCTCAACGGCGGAATTCGAGCAGACGTTCTACTACGTCGTGGCCCAGACGCTCATCAAGAACCAATCGCTCTTCGCGGCCGTTGGGCTAAATAAGCCGGACGTCACAGTTCTGGACAAATGGCTAAACAAGCCGCAATACACAAGTAAGTCAGGTGGCGGCCAGGTCGCCGGCTGGGGGGTCGAAGGGGGATACGGGTCCGAACCAAACTCCGGAGCAGGATTTGCGGCATCCGGGTTCCCGGAAGCTGTCCGCAAGTTGCTTGAAACGAGCTTCCCGCAAGGCTCCGGAGGCATCGTTTGCATCCTGGATAATCTTGAAATCCTTCAGAGCGCCGGCAAGGCCAGAACAGCCCTTGATGAACTAAGAGATCGGGTTTTCAACATTCCACAGATCCGGTGGGTGTTGTGCGGGTCCCGGGGGATCGTGTCTCGGGCCCGAACCGAGAGGCTCAGCGGGATGATGCAGACGCCTCTAATTGTCAAGCCCATCGACGACGCATCTGCTGTGGAGGCAATCAAACGGCGAATTGACCACTTTGGCCTGGTCGGCGCAGTTCCCCCTGTTACCCCGGAAGGCTTCGACTTCATTTATCAAACGTTGAACAAGAATCTGCGGGAAGCACTTACGAAGTCTCACGATTTTTCGCACTGGCTCGATGATCGGAGCGACGAAGAGGATTGGGACGATTATCCCGACGAAGAAGAGCGAACGGCTATGCTCAACGGCTGGATAATGGAGCTCGCTGAGCACGCACTCTTGGATGCCAAGGACATAAGAAAGCGGGACTGGCAGTTCTTCGATGCTCTCTGTGCTGCCGGTGGTAGAGCGGGATCCGCAGAACATGAGGACTTCGAGTTCAAGAAACAGCAGCAGATGACCAACTCCGTAACTCTCCTGGCCGAGGCCAACCTCCTAATTCGAGAGACAGACCCCGAAAACGCAACGCGGACGATCAATGCCGTGACGCCGACCGGCTGGCTAGTTTCGTTCTTCCGGCAGAACTTCGATGCCTCTGGAGACGTCGAAGACCAAGAAGAACTCCCTACCCCGGGCCTCCGAGGTCAGTAGTTGCGGCCTCACTCTCTTCGCCGTGGCCCCGTGCCCGGTTAACCGCAGAAGAGCCGGCACGGGAGGGCCGGCTCTTCCTGGTTTTCCCTCTGCAAAGGAAATCTGTGGTTCAGCTTAGCTGAATGGTTGGTGGTGCTGCCGCGGCCTGGTACCTCGTTGTTTCTGGTCCCGCGGGTGCTATGTCTGCCGGTTGCGTTGTCGCGGTTAATGGCGGTCCGCCGCTGGTGAGTGGCTATTGTGTCTTGGTCCGGCGCGGCGGACCGCCCCACTTTTGGGAGGTTCCTGGACGGCGTGTGGGGGTTGGTGCCTTGCCGGGCGGTTTTGTCGCCGCCCGGCAAGGGGCTGTTTTAGGCGCCTTCGGTGGTGGATTCTTTGCCGCTGTCGATGATGATCTGTTCGGTCTCGGAGGCGGTGTAGCCCCATGTGACCAGCTGGTTGAGGTAGTCGCGGTGGCTTTGGTGCGGTGAGCGCCATGAGTCTTTGGCGATGGTCTTTTCGTATCCTGCGCAGATCAGGGCGATCAGGGAGAACTCGGGCTGGGCGGTGGTATTGGCGACGTGGTCGCGGAGGGGGTTCCAGCCCCAGCGTCCGTTCTTGTCGTCGGTTTTGGCTCCGATCATCTCCGTGGCGACCTTGCCGTCGTAGCCGCTGGCGGTCTCGGGGTGGTGGGTGATGGCGTGGACGGTGAAGTACTGCCAGCCCTTGGGCGCCTGCTTCCGCGCCAGAAGGTTCTTCACGAACTCCCGGCGGACGACACGAGCGGACTCCATCGCCTTGTTATTGGCGATCAGCGTCTTGCGTTCTGCTTTCTGTTCCTCGGTCATGGGCCCGGACTGTGCCTGACGGCCGCCGTCGTAGCGTTCGTGGCGCGGGGTGAAGCCGAGTTCCTTCCACCCGCTGATGACTGGTTTGGCGGAGTGGTTGCCTTGCCAGTCGCGCTGGATGATGTAGGCGTTGGCGTCGTCCTCGGTGGCAGGTTCACCGTCGGCCCGGTTCGCGGCGGAGACGTACAGGGCGTCTTCGTCGGCGTAGTGGCCCGCGTCCTCGACGATGGTCTTGCCCTGGCCTTCGAGTTCGGCGATCAGCGCGGCGCGGGCGGCGGCGATGTCCCGCTTGTCCCGCAGGCGCTGGGTGACGTGCAGGAGCATGTCGGGTTCGTCGGCGAGGACTGATTCAAGTTCCTCGGTCGCGTCGGGGTCGTCTTCAAATTCGGCCAGAATCAGGGCTTCTTCGATGGTGCATCCCCTGCCCAGGGCGGCGTCCCCGGCTGTGGTGGACTTGGCTTTCAGCGCGTCCTCGACGGTGATCTTGGTCCGCCCGGTTTTCTTGGCGATCTGCGCCGCTGACACGCCGATCAGGGAGAGCTGGTGGTAGGCCTCGGCCTCGTCGGCCTCGGTCAGCGCGGAGCGTTGGATGTTCTCGACCACCTGTGTGACGATGCGTTCTGCTTCCTCGGGGCTTTCGGTGACCATGACCGGGATCTCGGGCCGTTCGGCTTCGACGGCGGCGCGGGTGCGGCGCTGTCCCATCAGGACGTGCACGGTGCCGTCGTCCTTGCGGTGTGCGATCACGGGCTCGAGTATGCCGTGTTCTTTGATGCTGGCCACGAAGGCGGGGGTGAGCGCGGCGTCCTTGCGGACGTTGATGTCGATGGTCAGGGTCTTGGGGTCGAGCATTTCCAGCGTGGGTGTGGTGTTCATGGTGTTGCTCCTTTTGCAGAGGATTTTGGTGGGTGGGGCGACCAGTGGTGACCGGCCAGCTTCCCCTCTCCCCCCGTTGTTTTTTGGCTGCTGGCGGAGCATTGCGGAGCTGTGCCCGACGCAGGCCCGTCTACCCGCAAGGGCAAAGGGCGGGAAATTCCTGGAGGAAATAAGCGAGGCACGAGCGCCGGAAGGAAATTCACGCCCCTGCAGGCCCCGACGAAGGAGGGGCTAGACGGGGTGGAGCGGGCACGTACGATCCGAAGGACAGCAGCCAAAAAACGTCGTAGACACACCAGGTTCGGGGACGGCGGAGCTCTGCGGAGCCGGCACTGGACCCAACAGCCGGCCGCGCCAGCGGACGCCCGAATCAGTGCGAGCCCTGCGAGCACCCTCTTTGTCCGGCAGCGTGTTGGACTTTTTCCGTGCCGGCCAGGGCCCCGGGGCGTTCATAACCGTATGCACGGACCGGCGGAGAGACACGGCCGGCGGAAGTATCTCCCAGAGGGAACCACGATGTGTTTGCCGGACACTTATAGGTATGGGGGACACAGGGAAAGCATCCACGGACAGTGAGCTTTGGCTTCGCGTCATCGACGGTGACGGTTCCGCTTTTGCTTCTCTCTTTACACGCCATAGGGACCGGGTCTTTGCTCATAGCCTCCGGTTGGTGAGAACTCCTT
>NZ_JBNHHB010000203.1:0-9173 GCF_059091905.1 Arthrobacter sp. Dra40 | reverse complement strand
TGCAGGTGGATTACCCACCTGCCGCCCTTCCTGCTGATTCATGTGCTGTCAGCGGCCAGCACCTCGTGGGATGTTATCGGCCGGAGCTTGGCTCCTGCTGCGAGGAGGCGCCCCCGTCGACAACCACCGTGCTGCCTTCCGTTGCCCGGCCCGGGGCCACCGCGCCGCCACCGGAAACATCCACGGTCACTGCAGTGGAGGCGCCGTCGCCGAACTGCACCAGGCCCACCCAGCTGCCGGCTTCCAATCCGGACCAGGTGGCCTGCACCGTTCCGGTCTCGCCGTTGCGCAGCGTCAGCGGATCAGGGCTGACGGCCAGGTTGCCAGCGTCACCGCTGAGCGCCACCGTGTTAATGGTTCCCTTGCTCGCCTTGCTGCCCGGGCTGCTGTACAGGTGCGCGATGGCATAGTACGTGCCCGGAGCAGGGTTGTTGATGACCAGCGACTCGCTGCCCGACGCCGTGGCCGCCGAGAGCACGGTGCCCGCGGGGGTGTAGATGTACAGATCCCAGTCTGCCGCCGGGTCGGCCGCGTTGATGGCGAACTGCGCCATTGTGGCACCTTCCGGCACAACCTGCGGGACGAATCCGGTGCTGCCGTTGGAGCCGATCACAGCCGGCTGGCCGGGGGTCTTCTCGATCTCGGTGGCCTTGGCCTTGGCCAGGCCCTCGACACTCAGGTCGATCGGCGAGTTGGTGCCCGAGGTGACCGACATCGAACCGGTGCCCTCACCGCCGTCGGACGCGAACGCCACGCTTGCCGGCGCCACCGCCGTGACGGGCCGGACAGCGATCGGCGAAGCAACGGTGTGGTCCTTGCCCTTGCCGCGCTTGCCTTCTTCGGTCCACACCAGCTCACCCATGGCGAACTGGTCCAACGGCGCATCCACGTTCTCGAAGGTGACCTTGAACTTGCGTTCCTGGCCCGCCTTGCTGAAGGTCAGCTTCTGGGGCGAGACCTTCACGGCCACGCCCGGCAGATCCACGTCCACCGTGTAGCTCCCGGGCTCCAGGGCGGTGAGCGTGCGTTCCACTGTCACCTTGCCGGCCAGCTTTCCGAGGGCGAAGGACGGAACGTTGACATCCTTGGAGGCGACGGTGTCCCGCTTCTTCAGGCCCAGATCCAGGCCGGTGCCTTGGATGAAGCCCAGCCAGTCCTTGATGTCGGCGTCGTAAACCAGGCCGGGATCGCCCATCCGGGCGGTGGCGACGTGGCCGGCGCCGGTGGCGAAACGGTCTTCATTCACCGAGCCGTCCTCGTTGACCAGTTTGCCGGCGGTGGTCATCATCGCCGATTTGACCGTGGCCGGTGACCACGCCGGGTTCTTGGCTAGCAACAGCGCGCCGAGCCCGGCCACCTGCGGCGCGGCCATCGAGGTGCCCGACATGAAGCCGCTGGTCTGGCCGCCGACCACCGGGGAAACCCCGGCCAGGACGTTCACGCCGGGGGCTGCGAGGTCCGGCTTGAGCAGGTTCGAGTCCACTGCCGTGGAGGGACCGCGCGAGGAGAACGCGGCGATCTGCGGAAGCGGGCTCTGCGGCAACCCGGTGGTGTCATGGTCCACCAGCGCCGCGGTCAGCGACGGGTTGGCGGCCACCTTGTCCTTGATGGAGGGGTCGTCGATGTGAACCGTGGGGACGGCGTGGAGATCCAGGTCGAGCGACCCGGGCGCCACGTTGACCAGCACCATGCCCACGCCGCCGGCCTGCTTCACCGCCACCGACTTGTCCGCGCGCGGGTTCACGCCGCGGTCGCAGATGACGATCTTGCCTTCGACCTTGGCCTGGTCAAGCTTGCCCGGGTAGCACAGCCGTGCCTCGTCCGCAGTGGCGCCGGCCGCACCCGCCTGGGCGGAGAGGACCAGTGGCGTCTGCGGAACCTCACGGTTCATGATGGACGTGCCGCGGTATTTGGTTCCGTCCGAGAGCTCTACCGTGCCCTGCAGTTCGTTGGAGAACGTGCTGGCGGCCACCGTGGTGACCCAGGGTGCGCTGTGGTTGACGGTAGCGGGTGCCGGACCCGCGTTGCCCGCGGAGGCGGAGACGAAGACGCCCACTTCGGCGGCGCTCAGGAATGCCACCGATACCGGGTCCAAAACCGAGTCGTTGTTGCCGGAGATGGAGTAGTTCAGGACGTCCACGCCGTCGAGGATGGCCTGCTCGATCGCTGCTACCGAGGCGGAGGTGTAGCAGCCTCCGGTTGCCTCATCATTGTCCTCCCAGCAGATCTTGTAGACGGCGACCTTGGCGGCCGGAGCCACGCCGTTGCCGGTGCCGAAGTTGCGGCCGTCCACCCTCTGCGTCACGCCGCTGTTGCCGGCGGCCGTGCTGGCGGTGTGGGTGCCGTGGCTGGCAATGTCGAGCGGGGAGATGGACTCCTTAGGGTGCCGGTTTCCCGGCGGGACAGTGGCCAGGAAGTCGTCGGCATAGTAGCGGGCGCTGAGCACCTTGGTATTGCATTCGGTGCCGTTGAAGCCCGAGCCCTTCTGGCCCGGCTGGCACTCGCCCAGGAACGTGCTGCCGTCGGCCTTGAGCATGGCGATCCGGCCGTCCGGCGTCAGGTACGGCTCGCCGACCTTGGCCTTGCCCCGCAGCGGCTTCACCTTCTCGCCGGCAAGGAAGTCGCTCTCCGGGTAGTAGCCGGTATCGATCACGCCGACCACGGTTCCCTTGCCGGCGTTTTCGGCGCCGCCGTACTGTTTGGCCCACACGCCGTCGGCGCCGGGCAGGTTCAGGAAATCGGTGCTGGAGTAATCGGGATGATGCTGCTCGTCGGGAGCCACCGCTGCCACGCCAGGTTTCTTGGCCAACTCGGCGGCCTGCAGCCCGGTCAGTTGTGCCACGAAGCCGTTCACCGCCGTCGTGAAGCTCTTCTGGATTTCCACGCCCTGGGAGGCTGCGACGTTGCCCTGCTGCTTCTTCAGGTGTGCCCGGTACTTTTGGGCGTGGGCACTGCCGTCGTTCAGTTTTTCACCGCGCGCGGGTTTGGTTGCCGCAATGCCGGGCACGCCGCCCTCATAAGTGGCCAGAGGGTCGGCGGCGAGCATCACGATGTAGCGGCCGTCCTCGTAAATGCCCTGCTGCCCATCCGGGTTCGAGGCGATGGTGCGCGGGAGGTCGACGGGGGCGGCGGCGGCCGGGCCGGCCACCCCGGAGAGGATCAGCGGGATCCCCAGTGCGAGTGCTGCGGCAGAGCGCAAACCCTGCCGGCGCACAAAGCTGCTGCTTTGCTGAGTCATGTGACGGAATAGCCTTTCATCCGGTGGATCCGGCCACTTTGGTCGGGCCCCAGACGCAGCCGAATGCCTATTCCGCGGGCGTCACCCCACGGAGTATTGGACTTACCGACGTGCGAAGCCGGCCCCATCCCCAACTGTGACTACAGCCACATTGGTGCGTCTGTGGAATCAAAGTACCGCACCGACCGGTCTGAAAGAACCGTTTCAGTGCGTTTGGGGGTCCGTTGGGGCATTGTTTGTACGCACTCTTCCCGGCCGCCGCCGTTGGTGCTATAAGCACGTGTCGGCGATGCCCGGTACCCGGTGCCATTTCGCCAGTGCTGCTGGAACAATGGAACCATGGCGCAGCAGGTTCTCCTCGACCGGCTCCGGGTGCTCGAACCGGAGCAGTGGCTGCCGCGCGCGCAGGCCCACCGCGAGCGAGCCCAGCGCTTCACCGAGCCGTTCCTGCAGCGGCGCTCGGCCGGGCTGAAGCACCCGGTGGAAGACTTCCTGTTCACCTATTACAGCCTCAAGCCGGGCCAGTTGCTGCGCTGGCATCCGGGCGCGGGCACCGCGCTCACCGGCACCGAAGCCGGCGAGCGCCGGAACTGGAAGTTCTACCGCGCGCTGACGGCCACCGAGTGCCGCCCTGCGGGTGTGGAGCACGACGCCGGTGCTGTCACCTTTGATGCGCAGGCTTTCCTGGCGGCGCGGGGAACCGCGGTGGCGTTCTCGCGCGAGATCCTGGCCGGTGCCGCGGCACGGCCTGCCCGGTTCGGCTGCTTCGGGCTGCACGAGTGGGCTATGGCGTACAAGTCGCGGATCAACGGCGTCCGCCACGAATACCTCAATCTGAGGCTCGGAGCCGACGGGACGGACGAGGTGGTGGAGGGCAGCCGGATCAGCTGCTCGCACTTCGACGCCTTCCGGTTCTACACCCCGCAGGCTGTCCCGCTGAACTCTCTGCGGCCCACCCGCGAGAACCAGCGGCAGCTGGAACAGCCCGGCTGCCTGCACGCCAATATGGACCTGTACAAATGGGCTTACAAGCTGGCCCCGGCCCTGCCCAGCGAGTTGGTCATGGACTGCTTCGAGCTGTCCTGGCGGATCCGCGAACTGGATATGAAGGCCTCGCCTTACGACCTCTCCGGCTGGGGCTACGAACCAGTCAGGATCGAGACCACCGAGGGCAGGGCGCAGTACGTGGCGGCCCAGCGGGCGTTTGCCGAGGAGGCACAGGTACTGCGTTCGCGGCTGCTGGAGGCGCTCGATGTGCTGGACGGCGGGGTGCAGCCGCACCCCTCGAGTGAACCGGACGATGCCTCGCCTGGGGCCGGCACCGGTTCCGGAGCAGGCGGAACCGGCCGGGCTGGAGGTTGACCATGATGGCGGGGACGAAGCGCTCACCGGCCCGGCAGCCAGTTGGCCGCCGGCTGACAGTGCTCCTGGTGTGCTTGCTCGGCCTGCCGTGGCTCGCCGCCTGCGGCCAGGAAGACCAGCCGCATCCCTCCCCTGGCATCGCGGTGCCCGCTTCTCCTCACCAGAGTGGCAGCCCGCCTGTTGCCGGCTCCCCCGGAGCAGGTACACCCCATGGCCCTGCCACCGGTACCGGCCGTCCTGCCCCCTCGGAGCCCGCCCCGCCGGATAACCAGGAAGGAACTTCCATGGATGCCGAGTTGACCATCCTTCTCTCCTCCACCGACAGTGACGCCCGCTTCGAGGCGAAACTGGTGTGCCGGGATTCCCAGCCGGCGAAGGGTTCCACGGTCAGGGATGCCGAAGGAGCGTGTGCGGCGCTGGCCAAACACGGCCACAAGGTCTTCTTCGAGCTGCCCGACCCGAACCGCTTGTGCACCCAGCAATACGGCGGGTCGCAGCAAGCCCAGGTCACCGGCACCTTCAACGGCCGGGAGGTGAACAAGCAGTTCTCCCTCACCGACGGCTGCAAGATTTCCGAGTGGAACACCATGGCAGCCCTGCTGGGCAGCCGCGCCGGCGAAGCCTGAATCCGGGCTCAGCGCCGGCCGTCGCGCATGATTTCGCTCACCCGGCGGTTAAGATCCTGGCGTGCGGCACGGGTGGCCCGCCGGTCTACGCGCCTCTTTTGTATGACCATCCGCCCAAGACCGCCCAGCACGACGGCGGCCAGGATGGGCAGCAGCATGGACTGCGGCTTCTCCGTCATGAAGACCATGCTACGAGCCCCGCATCTCAACGGCACGGTTTTGGCCGGTTCCGCCGTCGTCGTCCCGTAAAATCCGCATCCCGTGATGCCGGTAGACTGGGATTGCAAGCTCGCGGAGCGCTGAGTCAGCGTGAGACGGCACCAATTGTTCGACTGACACTGCACTGAGTTCCGCGCGCCTCGCTTCGTTTGAAGAGCACAATCCAAGCACAGGAGTGGCCGGATGCCCCGGATCGTTGTTGATGTCATGCCCAAGCCCGAAATCCTTGATCCGCAGGGCAAGGCCATTGCCGGCGCGCTGAACCGCCTGGGCCTGGCCGGCTTCAGCGAAGTCCGCCAAGGCAAGCGGTTCGAACTGACGGTTGACGGCGCGGTGACCGAGGAGATTCTGGAACAGGCCCGCCATGCTGCCGCCACGCTGCTCTCCAACCCCGTGATCGAAGACGTTACCCGGGTGGAGGTCATCACCGAGGCGACCATCGGGGCTGGCGAATAATGACTGAGACTCCGCTGATCGGCGACTTCTCGCCCACCCCCGACGCAGGCCTCTCCGGGGCGCGCATCGGCGTCGTCACCTTCCCCGGCACGCTGGACGACCGCGACGCGGCCCGTGCCGTCCGGATTGCCGGCGGCACTGCGGTCAGCCTGTGGCACGGCGACCATGACCTGCAGGGCGTGGACGGCGTGATCATCCCCGGCGGCTTCTCCTACGGCGACTACCTGCGCGCGGGCGCGATTTCCCGCTTTGCCCCGTTGATGGAGCAGATCGCCGATGCGGCCAACGCGCAGCACGATCCGCTGCCGGTGCTGGGCATCTGCAACGGTTTCCAGGTGCTGACCGAGGCGCACCTGCTGCCCGGCTCGATGATCAAGAACAACCACCTGCACTTCCTCTGCCGTGACCAAAGGCTCCGCGTGGAGAACAACACCACCGCCTGGACCGGCCAGTACGAAGCCGGCGCGGAGATTGTGGTGCCGCTGAAGAACCAGGACGGGCAGTACGTCGCGGACGAGAAGACCCTGGATGAACTGGAAGCCGAGAACCGCGTGGTGTTCCGCTATGCAGACGGGAACCCGAACGGGTCACGCCGGGACATCGCCGGGATCAGCAATGCCGCGGGCAATGTTGTGGGCCTGATGCCGCACCCCGAGCACGCAGTGGAAGCCGGCTTCGGCCCGGACTCTTCCGGCTTCGGGGACGTCGCACTGCGCGGCGGCACCGACGGCCTGGGAATTTTCACCTCCGTTTTGACGAAGATTGTGGCAGGTGCCAAGTAAATGACCGAGACCAATCCGACCAGCACATCTGTGGATACCCGGCTGGAGACCGAGGCCGAGGCACGCAATGAGCACGTGCAGAGCTACGGCGGGGCGGCCGACGCCGTCGAACGCGTCGAGGGGCGCCAGTTCAACATCGACGCAGTGGAGCATGCCACGCAGACCCCGGACACCGAATTGCCCTGGGCCGAGCTGGGGTTGAAGCGAAACGAGTTCGACGAGGTGGTCAAGGTGCTGGGCCGCCGCCCGACCGCTGCCGAGCTGGCCATGTATTCGGTGATGTGGTCCGAGCACTGCTCCTACAAGTCTTCCAAGGTCCACTTGCGTCAGTTCGGCGACAAGGTCACCGAGGACATGAAGAAGCACATGCTGGTGGGCATCGGCGAGAACGCCGGCGTGACTGACCTGGGTGACGGCTGGGCCGTAACCTTCAAGATCGAGTCGCACAACTCCCCGACCATGGTCGAGCCCTATCAGGGCGCCGCGACGGGCATCGGCGGCATCGTGCGCGACATCATTTCCATGGGCGCGCGCCCGGTGGCCGTAATGGACCCGCTGCGCTTCGGCGCGATCGACCACCCGGACACCGCCCGCGTGGTGCACGGGGCGGTCGCCGGCATCGGCGGCTACGGCAACTCGCTGGGCCTGCCGAATATCGGCGGCGAGGTCGTCTTCGACTCCGTCTACCAGGGCAACCCGCTGGTGAACGCACTGGCCGTGGGCGTGATGCGCCACGAGGACATCCGGCTGGCCAACGCCTCCGGCAAGGGCAACAAGGTGGTGCTGTTCGGCGCCCGTACCGGCGGCGACGGCATCGGCGGTGCCTCCATCCTGTCCTCGGAATCCTTCGACGACACCAAGCCCTCCAAGCGCCCCGCGGTCCAGGTCGGCGACCCGTTCGCGGAGAAGGTGCTCATCGAGTGCTGCCTGGAACTGTTCAAGGGCTCGCTGGTCGAGGGCATCCAGGACCTGGGCGCCGCCGGCATTTCCTGCGCCACCTCGGAACTGGCCTCCAACGGCGACGGCGGCATGGACGTTGAGCTGACGTCGGTGTTGCTGCGCGATCCGACCCTGACGCCGGGCGAAATCCTGATGTCCGAGTCGCAGGAGCGCATGATGGCTGTCGTCTCCCCCGAAAACGTTGAGGCGTTCGAGGCCGTCATGGCCAAGTGGGCGGTGGAATACTCCTGGCTGGGTGAAGTCACCGACACCGGCCGCCTGGTCATCAAGTGGGACGGCGAGACCATCGTCGACGTCGATCCGCGCACTGTCGCACACGACGGACCGGTCTACAACCGCCCCTACGCCCGTCCGGAATGGCAGGACCAGGTCCAGGCCGACACTTTCCGTGCCTCCCCGGCCGGCGCCAACCCCCCGGCCAGCGCCGAGGACCTCAAGGCAGCCGTGCTGGAACTGATGGCGTCTCCGAACATGTGCTCGAAGGACTGGGTGACCAACCAGTACGACCGCTACGTGGGCGGCAATACCGCACTGGCCATGCCCGACGACGCCGGAGTGGTCCGCGTGGACGAGGAAACCGGCCTCGGGGTTGCCCTGGCCACCGACGCCAACGGCCGGTACACCTACCTGGATCCCTACCAAGGAGCCCAGCTGGCCCTCGCCGAGGCCTATCGGAACGTCGCAACGGTGGGGGCCGTGCCGATGGCCGTGTCCGACTGCCTGAACTTTGGCTCCCCGGAAGACCCGGACGTCATGTGGCAGCTGGCCGAAGCCATCCGCGGCCTCTCCGACGGCTGCATGGAACTGGGAGTCCCGGTCACCGGCGGCAACGTCTCGCTCTACAACCAGACCGGCGACACCCCGATCCACCCGACACCGGTCGTGGCGATGCTCGGCAGGCTCGACGACGTTGGCCGCCGCACCCCGTCCGGCTGGCGCGAGGACGGCCAGGCGATCTACCTGATGGGCACCACCCGCGACGAGCTGGACGGCTCCGAATGGGCCAACCTGCGCGGACACCTGGGCGGCAAGCCCCCGGTGCTGGATCTGGCCGCCGAGAAGCTGCTGGGTGAGCTGCTGATCAACGCCTCCCGCGACGGCATGATTGACGCCGCCCACGACCTCTCCGAAGGCGGGCTGGCTGCTGCCCTGTCCGAGATGGCCCTGCGCGTCGGCGTCGGCGCCCGGATCGGCCTGGGCGAGGTCTGCGAGCGCGACGGCGTGGACCTGTTCACGCTGCTGTTCAGCGAGTCCCAGGCACGCGCCGTCGTGTCCGTGGCCCGCAGCGAAGAGGTCCGGTTCAAGGACATGTGCGGTGCCCGGGGCTTCCCGTTCATGCGCATCGGCGTGGTGGACACCGAGAACGGGGCGCTGGACTTCCAGAGCGAGTTCTCCGTGCCGCTGGCCGAGTTGAAGGAAGCCCACGAGGGCACCCTGCCGAAGTACTTCGCGTAGGTTCCGACCTGCCTCAGGGCGAGCGAAAGAGGGATGTTCCCGGCACCGCGGTGCCGGGAACATCCCTCTCTTTGT
>NZ_JBNHHB010000202.1:0-9306 GCF_059091905.1 Arthrobacter sp. Dra40 | reverse complement strand
CATCCGCTGCGGTGTAGTCGCGAGTGATGCCCTCCCAGCGGGAATCGGCGGCCCACTCGAGCTCCAGTGCCTTGGCCGCTTCCTCAGCGTTCATCGGGGCCGGCTCAAATGATGCAGTCATTGCTGTCTCCTGTTCGGTGTCGGGTCCGGCGGGTTCCGATCCTCGGTGATCGGTCCGGGCCAAATCCTTCGTGAAACCGACTATTCCGCACTCTGCAATAAGTAATCCATGGAAAATGCTGGAAAGATTTGCACTTCTTCTCGTATTCTCAAGAAATGACAACCACCAGCTGGAATCGTCCGGCCAAGCACGACGGCGGTGCCTCCGCCGAGCCCGAAATCGACGTCATCAGCCTGGGCAGGCGGGTGCGGCACCTGCGCAAGGCCCAGGGCATGACCCTGGACGATCTTGGTACCGCAATCAACGCCGCCCCGTCGCAGCTCTCGCTGATCGAAAACGGCAAGCGCGAACCCAAGCTCGGCATGCTACAGGCCCTCGGCAAGGCCCTCGGTGTGGGGATCGACCAGCTGCTCGGAGCCGAGCCGCCCAGCCGCCGCGCCGCCCTGGAAATCGAGCTCGAACGCTACCAGCGCGGGCCGCTGTACGAATCGCTCGGACTGCCCAAAGTCCGCGTCAGCTCACGGCTTCCCCTGGACGTGCTCGAGTCACTGGTAGGGCTGCAGCACGAGCTGGAGCGCCGGCTGGACGAGCAGGCCGCCACCCCGGAGGAAGCCCGTCGCGCCAACACCGAGTTGCGGGCGGAAATGCGCGCCCGGAACAACCACTACGAGGACCTCGAGGCCCAGGCCCAGGAACTGCTGAAGGCCGTCGGCTTCAAGGGCGGCCCGCTGTCCCACCACGTGGCCGCGGACATCGCCGAGCACCTCGGTTTCAGCCTGCAGTACGTCAGCGATCTGCCCCATTCCACCCGCTCCGTGACGGATTTAAAGAACAGCAGAATTTACCTGACTCAGGGCCACCGGTCGGAACACGACCCGCGTTCAGTGCTGCTGCAGGCCGTCGGACACTATGTCCTGGGACACCAGACGCCTACCGACTATGCGGACTTCCTCCGCCAGCGCGTCTACACCAATTACTTCGCCGCCGCCCTGCTGATGCCGGAGCAAGCCACGGTGGACTTCCTGCAAAAAGCCAAGGCCTCCAAGGAGTTGGCAATCGAAGACCTGCGTGATGCCTTCAGCGTCTCCTATGAGACCGCTGCCCACCGCTTCACAAACCTTGCAACGCACCACCTGGGCATCACCTGCCACTTTCAAAAGGTCCACGTCTCCGGCATCATCCACAAGGCCTATGAGAACGACGGCGTGAACTTCCCGGCCGACCATACTGGAGCAATTGAAGGCCAGCCGGTCTGCCGCAACTGGACCTCCCGCGCGGTGTTCGAGGTGCCGGACAAATTCCGCGCCTTCAACCAGTACACGGACACCAAGGCGGGCACCTTCTGGTGCACTGCCATCACGGAGCGGCACTCGTCGGGGGAGTACTCGCTGAGCATCGGCATCCCGTACAAGGAGGTGAAGTGGTTTCGCGGCCGCGACACCAACGAACGCTCAGTCTCCAATTGCCCCGACGAATCCTGCTGCCGCCGCCCACCAGCCGACCTCGCCGCCACATGGGCGGGCAACGCCTGGCCCAGCGCCCGCGCCAACTCACACCTACTCGCTGCCCTACCGCCCGGAGCGTTTCCCGGTGTTGACGAGACTGAGGTCTACCGTTTTTTGCAGTCGCAAGTTAGTGAGTAGCTCATTGCATCCCCGTCGACGGATGCAAGGCCCTAGTGTTATCTTCACCGGATAGTCGCAATGCGACCAGCTGTCTTGTAAACAGGGGGTCGCCGGTTCGAATCCGGCAGGGGGCTCCGTAACAAAAAGGCTCCGGTTCCTTGAGATCTCAAGGGGCCGGGGCCTTTTTGGCCTTCACGGAAGTTTTACATTTGGGAAACGGGGACGGTTGCGTATAGCCCCGTTTTCCCATGATTCTCGGGTTCATGGTGAGTAGATGGTGAGCTCCTCGCGCTCTCTGATCTTCATAGTTTTCATGGAATGCGACTGCGGGCCAGGAGTATTGAGTCGCAACTGTCCCGGCAGCGGCAGCCAGCAATTTGCGACGGAGATGATGTGGCAGTGAAGCTGGAAGCAGTGGCGCACACCTTGAATCGCTAGTGCAACTGAAGGGCTCAGTCGCCTGCCGCTGATAGATTTGACGAATAACCGCATTGCCTACTTGGGGAGAACTATGGATGCCGCTGAAAGATACGTATCAACCCTCCGCGGTATCGAGGCTTCACCTCACACGACTGAACCTGAAGCGCAATTGACGCGACCGGTCGCTGACCTCTTCGAGCAGCTATGCATTGAAAACCAGATCGGAACCCTCTACCTCCAGCGGGAAGCGCAGCTTCAGGGGGTGCGACCCGACTTCGCGGCTCTAATCGGTGGAAGGGCCTGTGGGTGGGTTGAGCTTAAGGCTCCTGGACATAGCTTAGACGGCGGGAAGTGGAAGGGGCGGGAGCGTACGCAGTGGCTGCGCCTAGCTGAGCTGGACGCGTTGATAGTTTCTGAAGGATCTGAGGCGTACCTTTACCGCCTTGGAGAATTGGTGTGTACAGCTGAGCTTCCTGCAGCTCCAGCAGCAGAGTGGAACCCACAGCCCTTAGTGGACCTGCTTCGGCAGTTCGTCTCGCTACGGCCACCTGTCATTCTCCGCGTTTCACAGCTGGCAGATCGGCTGGCGCCGCTGGCTCGAATGTTGCGTGATCGGCTTACCGCGGGCCTGACGAGCGAAACACCCATCGCGGTGATATCTCAGGCGAAGAAGGTCTGGTCCGCGCACGTTCATGAAGACGCTTCTGACAAAGAGTTTGCCAGCGACTTGGCTCAAGTAGTTGCCTACAGCTTGGCAATCGCGGCCCTCCGAGGTGGAGCCGACAAAGACGGCGATAACCTTATTTCCTTGTCAGAAGCCAGAGACGCACTGAAGGGTAGTAACGCAGTTCTAGCTGCCTCCCTTGGACCCGTGTTGGAAGTCCCAGGGCTCCACAAAGAAATAGCTGCCGAGATTGGCGCGATCGAAAGACTCGTGTCGGTCGTAGATAGCAGCACGATTGCAAAGAGCAAGGACACTCGCGGCGAGCCCTGGCTATGGTTCTACGAAGACTTTCTTGCCAAGTACGACCCGGTGGCTCGCCAGCAAGCCGGCGTTTACTACACGCCGACGGCTGTCGTTCAAATGCAGGTTAACCATGTGGACTACATACTTCGTCATGAGATGAAGAAGCGGCTGGGATTCGCAGACAAGAACGTGATTACGCTCGATCCCGCGACGGGATCAGGAACATATCCGCTTGCCGTGATTGATAAAGCTGCCGAGATAGCTGTTGAAGAACGCGGGCCGGCGGGACCGAAGCAGGCCTCCAAGCATTTGGTCAAGAACCTGATGGCGTTCGAACTCATGCCCGGCCCCTATGCTGTAGCGCATCTCCGAATCGGTCAGCGACTTGCCGAGTTGACCGGGGCATTGTTGCCCGAAGGCAACGTGCGGGTCTACCTCACGGATACGCTTGATGATCCGGAAGGCGCGCCTGCTCCTGCGACGCTTTGGGGAGACGTCGCGGTCCTTGCGGAGGAGCGAGAACGAGCGCGGACGGTTAAGAGCACTCAGCCCGTCACTGTGTGCCTCGGAAACCCTCCATATTCTCGTGGGGCCGCCGCGAACGGGAAGTGGGTCGTGAATCCAGACCACGGGCGCGCGCTGTTCCTAGATGTCATCGAGCCGGCCCAAAGGGCTGGAGTCATATTTGCTTCCCAGGCGAGCCTCTATAACGACTATGTCTATTTCTGGCGCTGGGCCATCTGGAAGGCCTTTGAGCAGCGTCTAGACGAACCGGCCGTCGTCAGCTTCATTACGGCATCATCGTGGCTGAACGGACCAGCGTTCGTTGGGCTTCGCGAGCTTGCCAGAAAACATGCTGACGAGATGTGGATTGTTGATCTTGGCGGAGAGGGGCGTGGCTCCAATCAAGAGGAGAACGTCTTCGCGATCAAGACTCCGGTAGCCATCGTGACGCTTTTCCGTCGAGGCAAATCTCGAAAGTCACCTGCCGTCGTAAGATATCGGCGGATAGATGGTAGCAAATCGGAGAAACTGGCAAAGGTTCAAGCCCTCGCAACTCCTCTGGAAGAGCCGCAACAATGGTCTACCCACGATGACGCGCGTGGCGACAAGCTCATACCCGCCTATGGAGGCGAGTCATGGTTCTCGATGCCCTTGCTGACAGATCTATTTCCTTGGCAACAGCCGGGATGTAAATATGGCCGAACGTGGCCCATCTCACCGGATCCGAGACTGCTTGAGGACCGTTGGAATCTTCTGCTCTCCAAGACTGACGAGACTGATAGGGCGAAGTACTTCGTCACCGGTACAAGCGGCCGGAATATCCACACGTCGGTGAAAGGGTACTCGAAGAAGCTGTCGGAGCTAGTACCGGGAACCCCCCACGAACCAATATCACGCTACGGTTTCCGAAGCTTCGACCGTCAATGGGCGTTTGAAGACAGGCGGCTGGCGAAGACGGATAGTCCGTCACTGTGGGCGAGTCGCTCAGACAGCCAGATCTACTTTGCTAGCTCATTCACGATGCCGCTTGGCTCTGGACCGGCTCTAACCGTCACAACCGATGTCCCAGACCTGCACTTTTTCAATGGACGAGGCGGCAAAGACATCATGCCCCTCTACCGGGACGCCGACTGCAGTCAGCCAAATGTGACAACAGGGCTACTGGCAGTGCTCTGCGAGAAGCTAGGGGTCGATGTATCGCCGGAGGACCTAGCGGCTTACGCATATGCCCTGCTGGCGCAAGGCAGCTACCAGCGGCATTTCAAACAAGAACTCGCGACACCGGGGCTCAGAGTCCCGATAACCGCCGACCCAGAACTGTTCGCTGAAATAGTCGAAGTCGGAAAGCAGTTGCTATGGCTTCAGACTTATGCGGAACGATTTAGTGATGTTGGCAAGGGTCGGGGAACTTCTGTACCTCCCGTGGAAGGTCTCCATTGGACCTCCTCCGTTGAGGAGGTGCCGGAGGACCTGGATGAAATAGCTTACGATCCTTCAACGCGCTCCCTGTCTATAGGATCAGGGAGTATCGCAGGTGTTGATAAGGAGGTTTGGGACTTCTCGATTGGCAACTGGTCCGTGGTAAAAAAATGGCTGGCCTACCGTACTCGGAAGGGTTCAGGACTTGTTGCAACCAAGCCGAAGCCACTTGATGGCATCCGTCCCGTCCGATGGCTAGATGATTGGAACGACGAGTTGCTTGACCTACTTCGACTTCTCACCCACACCGTAAGGTTGGAACCCGTCCAAGCTCAACTCCTCCAACGGGTAGTCGAGGGCAGCTTGATTCCAGTTGATGCACTGCCGGAACCATCCGCATCTGAACGAAAAGAGCCGAAGTAACGACCTGCCATCGCGGGTGCCGAGTAGAGCGGTGACAGCCCCGCTGATGCAGGGGCTGTTTCGTTTTTCATTCGTTCGTTTCGAAAAGTGTCTTCCCCTGTCCCTGGCCGATGACTCCATTATGGCGTGCTGAATCCAGCGCCGAGCGGTTCGTAGCTGAACGGTCCATCGGTAGGCGACCGCCGCGGTAGGGATGCCCTGGGCATGCTGGAGCGGAGGACGGAGAGCGGGGTGGCGCCGATCTGTGAGCCTGCCTTGAGCAGCCCACCTGAGCTACCCTCTCCGGCCCATCATGGGCAGGCGGAGCAGGCTCACCCTGCCCATGAGCAGCCCACTCCGGACACGACAAAGGCCACTCCGCAGGGTGGCCCTCGTCTGTTGCGCCGCCTGATGCGCCGGCTCTAGTCGTCCAGTGCGGGATAGTCGCCGTCTGCGGCGGCTAATGTTTCCATCCAGGCCATGGCGTTTATGGCTTGCTCCATCCCGGCGAGTGCTGTGGCTACTGCTGACGGGCTGTAATGGTGGTCTCTGTTCTGGCTGTCCCGACTCATGACTATCCGGCCTTCTTCGGCCAGTTGTTCGAGCTGGTATTTTATCGTCTTCAGTTGCTCGTAGATGTCGGCGGCAGTGCGCGTAACCTCGCTCATCATTCCCCTCCCTACTTCGCCAGGTATCGGTATAGCGTGGAGTGGCTCGGGGAACTGCCTCTGATATGCGCAGGTTCAGTTTCACCTTCTCGGGGGAGGGATCGCACGAGCAGCTGCCGATGGAGTTCAAGCGCAGTTGCCCTGATCACAGTAAACGGCCAACGCGTCAGGGCAGCCTGACTACGCAGGTTCGTTTAGTCATCGGGGTGCTCGGCTCCGGGTGGATGCGGGCCAATTTTGACTTGCCGCCGTACTTTTTCAAATAATCAGCCCCCCTTTCCAGCCTGGTGGCGTCGTCGTCTGCGCGCCCAAGCATGGTGTTGCAGCCGGCGCAGATTAAACCGCGCAGACACTGCCCACATGAACCGGGGCGGTCGCAGCAACCGTGGTCGTGGTCAACATGCAATCTCCGCCCGGGCGGTGGTGGCTCCTCGCAGATGGCGCACAAACCGTCCTGCTCCGCGAACCTCTCCTCATACCACACAATGGTCGTGTTGTACCTGACAATGAGGTGGTCCGCGTACTGGCAGCGGAGGCAAACGTTGTTCAGTTTATCGCTAAATCTCTTCGAATAGCCGAACGCAGTCTCCGGCAATAGTTGGAGGCAGCGCAGACATTCCTTGAGGTCCAGCGCGTCGCCGTGCCGTTCCTTCGTGTTCCGGCGTTTAGTCTGGACCCTCAGCGGCGTTAGCCGCTTCCCGTTGTGCTGCTGGGCCCAGTGCCCGGAGCAGAGGCCTAGCGCCAGCCGGAGTTTTTGGCATCCCGTGAAGGAACACAGGTCCCGCTCAGGCTCCGGCTCGACGGGACCGAGGGGCGTCAGCGGCCTGCCTTCCCGTTCCTGCGCCCCATGTGTTACGCAAAAGCCGCGTCCGTGAAGAGGTCGCTCACAGGCCCCGCCGTCCAATCCTGGTCCTTGACACTCGCGGATCGCGTGACGCGAGCCGATCGGCGTCAAAGGGGCGCCCCGCTTGTGTTGCCGGTAATGGGCATCGCACATTCCGCGTGAAACGGGCGCGCGCTCACACCGTCCGTCGTTGGCTCGATTGGGTCCGGGGCACTGTCCCGCCGGTGCCCGGAATCCAATGGGGGTCAGCGGCTTGCCTTTACTATTCTGGTAGTAGTGACCTTCACACATGCCGTGACCGAAGATTCGCCTTGTACACCGGCCATTGCCAGCTTCATTCGGGCCAGGGCATCGCTTTTTTTGCTTGCGCAGGATGATCGGCGCCAGCACCTTTCCCGCGTTCCGCTGCTGATAGTGCGCGTTACACAGGCCTGTCTGTCGGTACAGCGGGCGTCCACAGGATTTTTTGCCGTCTCTCCCGGGACCGGGACATATCTGCTCCATGAGCACAATGTAGCGCCGCTGTCCGACAGTTACAGTCGGCGGAGTGCTGCCATCGCCGACGGTGCGTCCAGCATCATGCCGCTTCAGCCAGAACGGCCGGTCGTGGCCGGCACTCTCACGTGAGCGACTGAAGTACCGCCTGGGATGCATACCCGGTGATGGTCTGCTATCCCGCGGCTGCATAGTTGCGCGGCGAGCCGTTCCCCCAGTTCACATGCCCCGGAGGTGGACCCCCTTGGCAAGAATCCAGTAGCACCGGTGGTGATAGCGCCTTTTGTAGCGTACTGCTTGGAAAGTTTTCAGTCCTTGGTGCGATCTTTAAGGAGTTACAGGAACGTAAAGGGAGAACTCTGCGCGCTTACCGAGATGGGGATCCTAGGCAGCCGTTCCGCACTCGTCGCCCCGGTTTTCGTCTCGGAGCTTCCGTTCGAGCCTGCGCCTTTTTGCGCGCGCCAAATATTCCAACGCTCGTTTGAACGTCTCAGGATCATCGTCAAACAATCCCAAGCCTTGGTTGCATCGCTGGCAAAGCAATCCGCGGATGCAGTGGCCACAAGAAGCTTTGCCTGCGCAGCATCGGTGGTCGTGATCTAAGGCGAACCTGTAGCCCTCTCGGTGTACAGTCACTCCGCACATGCCGCAGCCGCCACCCTGTTCAGCCAGGAGTTCCTTATATCCGTCAAGATCAATGCCGTAGAGACTCTTCAACCTGATGGAGGCATGGCAGTGCCGGCATCGGTATTCGAGCCCGTCCTGCGCATACTTGCTTTTGCTGAACTCGTCGAGGGGTTTCCACTGCCCGCAGGCGCGGCAGAATTTGTTGCCGTCAGCATCCCTCGACAGAACTTGGTTGCCACGGTTGGGCCTGCCAGCGAAAGGAGTCAGAACCTTGCCCGCCATCTTCTGTCTCCAGTGGTGTTGGCATAGCCCTTCCCCTTGTGGTGCGTCCTTATAGCGGCAGCCGGGAAAACTGCAGGCTTGAGACATTCCGGCGGCTCGCTGTCCTCGCAGCGGACGCAGTTCGCTGCCGCGGTGGTGTTGGCCGTAGTGCCCAATGCAGAGTTTTAGGCCTTTATTGTGCGTCGGTCTTCCGCATTTTGTTCCATCCCGGTTAGGGCCTTCGCATGGGCCGTCGCCAGTGTTGATCCGTCGTACTGGCTTAAGCGCACCATTGCGTCGCAGTTGTCTATGATGTGGCCAGCAAAGTCCGGTGTTGGGGGCTTCAACTTTTCGTTCACACTGCTCGGCGCCGTCACGGCCTGGGCCAGGGCACCGCTTATCCCCGTCGGAGTAAACGCGCTCTTCAATCGGTTTCATTGAGCCGCGGCGTTTCATCTGCTCGTGGTGAGTTTTGCACAGTCCCGTAGCCTTTATCTGCGCCAACCGGCTGCAGTTATCGCTTCCCAGCACCCCAGGGCCTGGGCAGGGTTGTGAGCGCCAGTTCGAGTTCTTGTTCTCGTCCGCCTGTGGCATTTGTCCTCCTCGTTGATCGATGGGACGAAAGCCTAGGATCAACTTTCAGATCGGGCAATTCACAAAATCTCTTGAATGTCAAAACGCAGCACGACCATCGACCTTCGATGAGCTCAAATCGTTGCCCGGGCACCGAATGATGGTTGAACGTAGCACAAACGAGCGGCCAACCCTACTTGTAACAGTAGGTAATATTCTTCGATCCCCGCCCCCTCGGCCCTTGCACCCACGATTCCCCGCCCCGCCCGTAATAGCAATTTTTTGCCTGCGCGGTTCAAAGGTGTTTTTGCGTTTGGTATAGGGCTGTCGGCTTGTAACTGTGCGGATCTTTGCGAACTGGAGCAGGGAACTTTGAATGC
>NZ_JBNHHB010000201.1:0-9385 GCF_059091905.1 Arthrobacter sp. Dra40 | reverse complement strand
GATCACCTCGCTGGTGCGGCGCTCCAGCTTGGAGGATGTTTTCCTCCGGCTGACCGGCAGGAGCCTCATTGACTGAGCAACAGCCCTCGCAGGTCCCCGGCGGACAAGAGGCGGAAGCTGCCGCGCAGGCCGCGGACGCACGTGCGGCAGCGGACACGGGGACAGCCAGGCCCGCCGCCGCTGCTTCCGCAGCGTCGGGGAACGGCCGTGTCCCGGCACAGCTGACCCTGCGCGAAGTCGACGCCCTGACCCGTTCCGTGACGGGCCTGCGCTCGCCGCTGACCCCGCTGCAGTCGGCCGAACGGGCCCGGAACTTCGGGTCGTTCTACTTCATGGAGCACTGGCTGCGGCAGTTGCGCGGCTACGGCTGGACGGTGCTGATGACCGCCGTCGGCACTCCGCTGGTCTATCTCTTCGCGATGGGTGTGGGGCTGGCTACCCTCGTGGACGCCAACACCAACGCCTCGCTGGACGCCGGCAACGGCCAGACAGTGCCGTACCTGGTGTTCGTGGCTCCGGCGCTGCTGGCCACCGCCGCGATCATGGTGGCCAGCGAAGAGAACACATACTCGGTGATGTCCGGCTTCAGATGGCGCAAGACCTACTACGGACCAAACGCCTCGCCGCTGCAGAGCCACCAGTTGGTCAACGGGCATTCAATGGGCGTGCTGGCTCGCCTTTTGCTGACCACCGGCTTGTACTTCCTCTGCCTGGTCCTTTTTGGTGCGGTGACCGAGCCGACCAGCTGGTTGATGATCTTCACCGCGGCGCTGGCCGGCATGTCGTTCGGTTTGCCGCTGATGGCCTACTCCGCCAGCATCGAAGAAGACCGCGGCCAGTTCGCCTTGGTGCAACGGTTTATCGTGATGCCGCTGTTCCTCTTCTCCGGCACCTTCTTCCCGCTGGACGCCATGCCGCTGGTGGTCCGTTGGATCGGTTGGGTTTCTCCGCTGTGGCATTCGACGGAACTGGGCAGGGTGCTCAGCTACGGCTATGCGGAACCGGTCTGGCTGACCGTGCTGCATGTCGCCTACCTCGCCGTCCTCTGCGTAGCTGGCTGGGTTTTCGCGCGCCGGATCTACATCAGGAGGCTGGGCAAATGAGCCAGCATGCTGCCACCCACCCGCTGCAGTTGGAACCGGCGCGCCGCCCGTTGGGCTCGCTCTACGCCGGCAACGTCCGGGCGGTCTTTGCCCGCGGCGTGAAAGCCACCTGGGGAACCAACTGGGCCATCATGGTCAGCGGCTTCGTCGAGCCGGTCCTCTACCTCGTGGCCATGGGCATTGGACTGGGCTCGCTGATTGGCTCCGTCACCGGACCCGGCGGGACTGAAGTGGGCTATGCGAACTACATCGCTCCGGCCCTGCTGGCCGTGTCGGCGATGAACGGCGCGGTGTACGACTCCACCTGGAACGTCTTCTTCAAGCTGAATTTCGCCAAGCTCTATGAAGGGATGTTGTACACGTCCCTGGGGCCGCTGGACGTGGCGCTCGGCGAGATCCTGCTGGCGCTCATGCGCGGTGCGCTCTATGCCACCGGGTTCACCGCGGTGATGGGGGCGATGGGTCTGATCACTTCGCCCTGGGCCCTGTTGATGATCCCCGCAGCAGTGGTTGTCGCCTTTGGGTTTGCCTCGTTCGGCATGGCGATTACCAGCTACATGAAAACGTTCCAGCAGATGGACTGGATCAACTTCATCATGCTGCCGATGTTCCTGTTCTCGGCGACTTTCTACCCCCTGAGCGTTTACCCGGAGCCCATCCAATGGCTGATCCAGGCATTTCCGCTCTGGCACGGCGTGGAACTGCTGCGCCAGCTCAGCGTCGGCGCGTTCACCCCGGCCACCTGGATCCATATCCTCTATTTCCTGGTCATGATCGTGCTGGGACTGATCCTGACCACCGGCCGGCTGCGCAAGCTTTTCCTGAACTGAGCCAGTCCCCATGGCAGACAGGCTGGCCATCAAGCCCGGCCTCGGTGATGATGGACAAACCGTCCGACGGCACAACCACGCTGAGGAGCTGGCAGATGATCGGCAAGTGGCAGGCAGTGGTTATCGACTGCCCCGACACCGATGCCTTGGCATCGTTCTACGAGGAGCTGCTGGGCATGATCAGGGTCCAGCACGACGACGACGGCTCGATCAGCATTGGGGACGCCCCTGACCGCCCTGCCATCGCCTTCCAACAGGTCAAGGACTACGAACCGCCGCTGTGGCCCGGCCAGGAACATCCCCAGCAGATGCATCTGGACGTTCGGGTCAAGGACCTGGATATCGCCGAAGAGCTGGCGCTCCGGCTGGGTGCGACCAGCATGGATTCGGGTGGCAAGAGCTTCCGCGTATACCTGGATCCTGCCGGACACCCCTTCTGCCTGGTGCAGTTCTGAATTCGCTGACGCTGAGGGCGAAGGAGGCGCGCGGGAGCGCACGGATTTGAGAGAATAGGGCCATGCGATCCCTTGGTCCCGATTCCCCTTCTGTCTCCGCCGCCCGCCAGTTGCCGCTCAAGGCCGGCAATATCAGTCTGGCCGTGCTGGTCCTGGTCTTCCTGGTGGCGGTTGTCTTCGCCGCCAACGAGAACGACGTCATCGGCTGGATTGTCGTTGCCGTATCGCTGGCGTGGCTGATCCTGGCCGCGTTCGTGGTGTTCAGCGTCCGCGGCGCCACCCGCAAGGCCAAGGAGAAGCTGGCCAGCGTGCAGGCCGACTACGCCGGCCGGGTCTCTCCCGCCCCCGGCGGAGGAACCGCCGTCGTCGATGAACACATTTCCCGTGCGAACGCCGTGCGGGACGAAAAGCTCGACCACAGCTTCAAAATCATCCAGGTGCAGGCAAAAGTGATCCGCGACTACCGCGGCAAAGATGAAGACATGGTGGAGCGGGCGCTGGAAACGGTAGAGATTACCGCGCACAATGCCCGCGGCATGATCCGCAAGAACGACGGCGGCGGAACCGTCAGCGGCACGGTTGTTAGCTGAACTGAAGGGTTGGGTAAGGTAGTCGGGTGACTTTGGCAACCGTTTCTACCGCACCGACCATCTCCCGCGACGCATCAGGCGGACTGATCCAGGCAGGCAAGACGCTGCGGATCGCCAGCGTCAATGTCAACGGCATCCGGGCCGCGTACAAGCGCGGGATGGCCGACTGGCTGGCAGTGCGCGACGTGGACATCCTCTGCCTGCAGGAAGTGCGGGCCCCTGACGCCGTGGTGCGGGAGCTCTTGGGCAGCGATTGGCACATTCTGCATGCTGAAGCGGAGGCCAAAGGCCGCGCCGGAGTTGCCATTGCTTCCCGAGTTGCACCCACCGCCACTCGCAGCCACATTGGCGACGAGTACTTCCTCTCCGCCGGACGCTGGGTGGAAGCGGACTTTGCAGTGGACGGTGCGGACGGGGAAAAGACCCTGACGGTGGTGAGCGCCTACGTCCATTCGGGCGAAGTAGACACGCCCAAGCAGGTGGATAAGTACCGCTTCCTGGACGCCATGTGCCGCCGGCTGCCGCAGCTGAAAGCCGAAAGGGACTACGCGCTGGTCGTCGGCGACCTGAACGTAGGCCATACCGAGCTGGACATCAAGAACTGGAAGGGCAACGTCAAACGCGCCGGCTTCCTGCCCGAGGAGCGGGCCTACTTCGACCGCTTCTTCGGCGAAGAGATCGGCTGGCGCGATGTCCACCGGTCGCTCGCGGGCGAGGTCAGCGGGCCCTACACCTGGTGGTCCTGGCGCGGCCAGGCTTTCGACAACGATTCCGGGTGGCGCATTGACTACCAGGTGGCCACGCCGTCGCTCGCGGATCTCGCGGCAGCCGCTACCGTGGACCGTGCCGCCACGTATGACGCCCGTTTCTCCGACCACGCACCGCTGGTCGTCGACTACCAGTTCTAGAAGGCATCCAGATGAGCACAGATACCACCGAACCCACCGACGCCGCCGTCCAGGACACCGGGCAGGCCGGGCAGCCGCAGGCCCACCGGCCCAGGCTTCTCTCCGGCATGCAGCCGTCGGCTGATTCGCTGCACCTGGGAAATTACCTGGGCGCCCTGGTTAACTGGGTCAAGCTGCAGGACGAGTACGAAGCGTTCTACTTCATCCCCGACCTGCACGCGATCACCGTGGACTACGACCCGAAGGATCTGGCCCGGCGCACCCGGGTCACCTGCGCGCAGTACATCGCAGGCGGGATCGACGTCGACCGCACGGCATTGTTCGTCCAGTCGCATGTGCCCGAGCACGCCGAGTTGGCCTGGGTCCTCAACTGCGTCACCGGCTTCGGGGAGGCATCCCGGATGACCCAGTTCAAGGACAAGACGCAAAAGAACGGTACCGACGCGGCGACCGTGGGGCTCTTTGCCTATCCCGTGCTGATGGCAGCGGACATCCTGCTTTACCGCCCCTACGGCGTGCCGGTGGGCGAAGACCAGCGCCAGCACCTGGAGCTGGCACGGAATCTGGCCCAGCGGTTCAACCACCGGTTCGGCGAAACCTTCGTGGTGCCGGAAGCGGTGATCCCCAAAGAGGGCGCGAAGATTTACGACCTGCAGCATCCGACCGCGAAGATGTCCAAGTCCGCCGAGTCGTCGGCCGGCCTCATCAACATCCTCGATAACCCCAAACAGGCCGCTAAGAAGATCAAGTCGGCCGTCACGGACGACGGTACCGAGATCCGCTTCGACCGCGAGGCCAAGCCGGGCATTTCCAACCTGCTCACCATCTACTCCACGCTCACGGGCAAGAGCATCCAGCAGTTGGAGCAGGAGTACCAGGGCAAGATGTACGGTCATCTGAAAGTCGACCTGGCCGAGGCCGTCGTCGAGACGCTGGCTCCGGTACAGGCGCGGGCACAGGAGCTGCTGGACGACCCGGCGGAACTGGACCGGCTGCTGGCCCGCGGGGCCCACAAGGCACGTTCCATCGCATCGGCTACACTCGCAGATGTGTACAGCAAAGTCGGTTTCCTGCCTGCCGGAGGCGAACGCTAGTCATGCGCCAGCAGCACCAGGACAGCCTCGCCCGTGTGGAGCACGACGGCGATGCTGCCCCGGGAGCCCGGCCGGTGGTCGGGTGTGTGGGCGTAATCATTGGGATCCCCGAGCCCATGGCCAGCGAGCTGGAAGGCTGGCGAGCATCCTTCGGCGATCCGCTGGCGGCAGTGATACCGCCGCACATTACGCTGGTTACCACCACGCCGGTGCACGACTGGGACGACGCGACCGATCACGTGCGGGCCGTGGCACGCTCGCAGTCCCCGTTCACGCTGTCGATGCGCGGCACAGGCAGCTTCCGGCCGGTCTCGCCCGTGGTCTACCTGGGCATTGACGAGGGCTTTGACGAGTGCGTGGCGCTGCACCGCAAACTCCAGTCCGGTCCGTTGGCACGTGAACTCCAGTTCGACTTCCACCCGCATGTGACAGTGGCCCACGACGTGAGTGATGCCAGCATGGACGCGGCCGAAGCCAAGCTGGCCGACTATGACGCTGTATTCCGGGTTAGTAGCATGGGGCTCTACGAGCACGATGAAACTGGCGTGTGGAGACTACGGGAAGAGTTGACGTTTGGTGCCGGATCCGTTGGAGAAGGCTGAGGCAGCGCCGGATCCGCTGCAACGGCAGCAAATGGTCCGTGCAGCCCTAAGGCTGCGGCGGGACGCGGGACGGGCCAAACGCGAGGAAGGCACGCTGAAAGGCCTGGTGGCCAGCACCCAGTACAGGGTGGCCAAGCTGAATTCCTGGCGCGTCATGCGGGTCGTGAATCTCTATGGACTGAGGCACGGGCCGTTGTTGGCGGCAGGCTGTGCCTACAAATTGTTCTTCTCCGTGGCTGCCATGCTGGTGGCCGGGTTTTCCATCCTCGGCCTGGTGGTCTCGGGAAACCGCGAGTTGCAGATGGCCATCATCCGGGTGGTGAACGAAACCACGCCCGGACTGATCGACACCGGGCAAGGGCGGGGCTTGGCCTCACCGAAGCAGCTCTTCTCGCAGAGCGGAGCATTCGGCGTCAGCTTGGTCATTTCCACGGCGGTGATGATCTGGACCTCGCTGGGTTGGATCGCCGGGCTGCGCACGGGCATGCGGGGCATCTTCGATCTGCCGCCGCTGAAGACCAATATTGTCCTGGTCAAAGTCAAGGACGCCGGGACGCTGCTGATCCTGGCGGTGGCGCTCGTCGTGACGTCCGCCCTCGGCGCGGTTGCCACGTCCGCACTGGATTGGATCGTTGACTGGCTTCACTTCGAAGGCGGTGCGGTGGTGCCACTGACACGCATTGCCGGCGTCGTGGTCATGCTGCTGCTGGATACCGCAGTTGCCGTCATCCTTTTCCGCGTCGCCTCAGGCATCCGGATGCCGCGCCTCGTCATGCTCCAGTCCGCCGTGATCGCCGGCGTCGGCAGCACAGTGCTCAGGTACTTCTCCTCGTCCCTCCTGGGCCACGTGGGAAACAACCCCCTGCTCGCCCCTTTCGCCGTCATCCTCGGCTTGTTCGTGTGGTTCTACCTGCTCAGCCAGGTGTACATGTTCGCCAGCGCCTGGGGAGCAATCGGCACGGCGGATGCTGTGGCCAGGCATGCGCTGGCGGACGGCAGGAACAGCCGGTCGTTGCGCCAGCGGGCCTGGGGCATCCGCCGGGGGAGGAGCGGGAAGCGGACCCGGCGGGACCGGGACGCCGCATCAGTCTGACGACGGCGGCAGTGCGGCTCATTCAGCCTGGGTGCACTGTGTGAGTGGGCACGGGGGCTTAAACGCCGGTGGCGCCGACTCCCGGAGGAATCGGCGCCACCTGGCTTCAGTCCCTGGGGGACTGGCCTCTACAGCTAGATGGAGCGGCTCAAAACGGCCTGCTTGACCTCGGCGATGGCCTTGGTCACCTGGATGCCACGGGGGCATGCTTCGGTGCAGTTGAAGGTGGTGCGGCAGCGCCACACGCCTTCCTTGTCGTTGAGGATCTCCAAGCGCATATCGCCGGCATCATCGCGCGAGTCGAAGATGAAGCGGTGTGCATTCACAATTGCGGCCGGGCCGAAGTACTGGCCGTCGGTCCAGAACACCGGGCACGAAGAGGTGCAGGCAGCGCACAGGATGCACTTGGTGGTGTCGTCGAACCGCTCGCGGTCCTCCTGCGACTGCAGCCGCTCCCGGGTCGGCTCGTGGCCGCTGTTGATCAGGAAGGGCATGATCTCGCGGTAGGACTGGAAGAACGGCTCCATGTCCACGATCAGGTCCTTCTCCACCGGAAGGCCCTTGATCGGTTCCACCGTAATCGGCTTGGCGGTATCGAGGTCCTTCAGCAGCGTCTTGCAGGCCAGCCGGTTGCGGCCGTTGATGCGCATCGCGTCGGATCCGCAGACGCCGTGCGCGCAGGACCGGCGGAAGGAGACTGAACCGTCATGCTCCCACTTGACCTTATGCAGTGCGTCCAGCACGCGGTCCGTGCCGTACATGGTCAGCTTGAACTCGTCCCAGCGCGCTTCCTCGGAGAACTCCGGGTCGTACCGGCGAACCTTCAGCGTGATATCGAAGCTGGGGATTTCACCGCCGCCACCAACACCGGGAGCCAGTTCGACCTTTGACGGTGCTTCGGGAATTTCGGTCGGGGTGCTCATCAGTACTTCCTCACCATCGGTTCATAGCGCGTGAATACCACGGGTTTGGTATCCATACGGATGCCGGCCACGTGCTCGGTCTCGGCAGTCTCATCCCTGTAGCACATGGAGTGCTTCATGAAGTTCTCGTCGTCCCGATCCGGGAAGTCCTCGCGGAAGTGGCCGCCGCGGGATTCCTTGCGGTGCAGCGCCGCTACGGTCATGACCTGGGCCATGTCCAGCAGGAAGTTTAGCTCCACGGCCTCGAGCAGGTCCAGATTAAAGCGTTTGCCCTTGTCCTGGACGCTGATGTTCTTGTACCGCTCACGCAGCGAGGCGATCACGTTCAGGGCCTCGGTCAGCGACTTCTCGTCGCGGAACACCTGGACGTTGGCGTCCATGATGTCCTGCAGTTCCTTGCGGATCTGGGCTACGCGTTCGGTGCCGGTGCCGCTTCGGACCGTCTCGATCAGGCCGACCGTGTAGGCCTCCGGGTTCTCCGGCAGTTCAACGTAATCGGCGGTCTGGGCGTACTCGGCGGCGTAGATGCCGGAGCGCTTGCCGAAAACATTGATGTCCAGCAGGGAGTTGGTTCCCAACCGGTTGGAGCCGTGGACGGAGACGCAGGCGACCTCGCCGGCGGCGTACAGGCCCGGAACCACTGTGTCGTTGTCCTGCAGGACCTCGCCCTTGATGTTGGTCGGAATGCCGCCCATGGCGTAGTGGGCAGTGGGGAAGACCGGCACTGGCTCGGTGTACGGCTCGACGCCGAGGTAGGTGCGGGCGAACTCGGTGATGTCCGGGAGCTTGGCGTCAATGTGCGCCGGCTCCAAGTGGGTCAGGTCCAGCAGCACATAGTCCTTGTTGGGGCCGCAGCCGCGGCCTTCACGGACCTCAAGGGCCATGGACCGGGCCACGATGTCGCGGGGTGCCAGGTCCTTGATCGTCGGGGCGTAGCGCTCCATGAAGCGTTCGCCCTCGGAGTTGCGCAGGATCGCACCTTCACCGCGGGCGGCCTCGGAGAGCAGGATGCCCAGACCAGCCAGCCCGGTGGGGTGGAACTGGACGAACTCCATGTCTTCCAGCGGCAGACCACGGCGGAAGGCGATGGCCATGCCGTCACCGGTCAGGGTGTGGGCGTTGGAGGTGGTCTTGAAAACCTTGCCCACGCCGCCCGAGGCGAAAATGACGGACTTGGCCTGGAAAACATGGATCTCGCCGGACGCCAGGTCATAGCTGACGACGCCGGCGACGCGCTTCTGCAGGTACGGGGTGCCGTCTTCGCGGAGGGCTTCTTCCTCCACCATCAGCAGGTCCAGCACGTAGTACTCGTTGTAGAACTCAACGTTGTGCTTGACGCAGTTTTGGTACAGGGTCTGCAGAATCATGTGACCGGTGCGGTCGGCGGCGTAGCAGGCGCGGCGGACCGGGGACTTGCCGTGGTCGCGGGTGTGCCCGCCGAAGCGGCGCTGGTCGATCTTGCCCTCGGGCGTGCGGTTGAAGGGCAGGCCCATCTTTTCCAGATCGAGCACGGCGTCGATGGCTTCCTTCGCCATCACTTCGGCAGCGTCCTGGTCAACCAAGTAGTCACCGCCCTTGATTGTGTCAAAGGTGTGCCACTCCCAGTTGTCCTCTTCGACGTTCGCCAGCGCGGCACACATGCCGCCCTGCGCCGCTCCGGTGTGGGAACGCGTGGGGTACAGCTTGGTCAGTACGGCGGTGCGCGCGCGCTGGCCGGACTCGATCGCGGCGCGCATACCGGCGCCACCTGCACCGACAATGACGACGTCGTACTTATGGACCTGCAT
>NZ_JBNHHB010000200.1:0-9429 GCF_059091905.1 Arthrobacter sp. Dra40 | reverse complement strand
GCGCTGATCCTCGGACAACGAACTACATGCATGCATAAAACTGCTCCCCAGAAGTCGGAACTGAATTTCTCAGTCCAACTTCCGGGGAGCAGTTCACAGCAGCGGGGCCCTTCGCTTGCTCAGTTCGTTCTCTTCGGTGTGCTCAATGGTATTTCTATCCACTGGGAGCATGGCCGGCGGGGAGTATGAGCAAAGCGTGTGTTCACATGCTGACGGAGCATGTGAAAACCCCTCCCAACATGCGCTTTGTCTAGTCAGACAGGGGTTCGCGGAGCCCCCTGCCGGATTCGAACCGGCGACCCCCTGTTTACAAGACAGGTGCTCTGGCCAACTGAGCTAAGGAGGCGGGCTGGCCCGCGGGCCAGCGTGCCGGACAAAACCGGCTAGATAAGGGTAGCCCAGGCGGCGCCTCCCCGTGAAACTCGCAAGCCACCGCCTGGTCGCCGCGCCGGGAACCGGCGCGGCAGATGGATTAGGCGCGGGCGTCGATGACGCCCTGGGCGAACTGCTGGAAGTCGTTATCGGTGTTAGGATCCCACTTCTTTCCGTCCACGTAGACGGTCGGCGTGCCGCCCACCTGGTACTCGGAGAAGGTCTGGTTCACGAACTTGGCCCAGGGACGGAATTCGCCGTCGTCAATGCAGGAGGCCACGTCGGTGGCGCCTGCGGTTTCGGCAATGCTAGTCAAGGTGGCGTTGTCCAGCCCGGCCCCACCTTCGGTCGGCTGCTGGGCGAACAGCTGCGTCACGTAATCGTTGAAGACCTCAGGGTTGGAGTCGGCAACACAGGCCACGGCGTTGGCGGCACGGGACGAGTAGTTGGTGGTGGACACCCGATCGAGGAAGGTCGCCACCCGGTACTCGACGGTTGCGTCGCCGGAGGAGGTGAGGTCGGTGAGGTAGCCGCCGTACTGGCCTTCAAAGCTCTTGCAGACGGGGCAGCCCATGTCCACGTACATCACGATGCTTGCGGGCTCACCCTTGGGCGCGGCGGCCACACCGGCCGGAACGATGACGTCGCCTTGAGTGGAGGCGGGCTCGGGGATTTTCGCCACATCCACCTGGACAGGATCGGTGTCCGCCAGCCCGTTCTGGGTGACGGTGATGCCGCCAAATGCGTTGCCGTGCGCCGGCGCAGCACCTGCATCGGCAATCTGGCCGCGCTGGTTGGTGATCACCACTGCGGCAATCACACCAATGATCACCAGTACGGCGACCACCACCCCGCCCTTGACCAGCAGCGAGTTGCGCTTTTCCCGCTTCTGCTGGGCCTCGCGCATCTGGCGGGCCTTCTCGCGGGCCGCTGCGGTGCGCTCGGCCTTTGTCGGCTTTGGGCTGTTTTGGTGAGCCATGAATCCTCGCGTCTTGTCGGTGTGCTTCGCCCGGGCAGGGCACATCAGCACCAGTTTAGTTGCAACTTCAACGTTCAAACGGCATCAGTGGCCGCGTTCACGTTTGTACTTGAGGGAACGATCCGGGCAAGCGACAGGTTTCCATTCCTTATAAGGTCATCATCAGGACGACTTCACACAAAGGAGAGTCAATTGGCGGATTCCGCTCAGAACGGTAGGGACGCAGAAGGACGCCAGTATGGTGAGTACGACCTGATCGTCGTCTCCAATCGGCTGCCGGTGGACCACACCATCGATGAAAACGGGCAGGGCGTGTGGCGCCGGTCGCCCGGCGGGCTGGTCACGGCGTTGGCGCCGGTGATGGCCAAGACCGAGGGCGCCTGGGTGGGCTGGCCCGGTGTCCCGGACCAGCAGGTAGAGCCGTTCGACCACGACAATATGCATCTGGTGCCGGTGGCCCTCAGCGCCGACGACGTTGAGCTGTACTACGAAGGCTTTTCCAACGCCACGCTCTGGCCGCTCTATCACGACGTGACCGCCGCACCGGAATTCCACCGCACGTGGTGGGAGTGCTACAAAACGGTCAACCGGCGCTTCGCCGAAGCCACCGCGGAGATCGCCGCCGAGGGCGCCACCATCTGGGTGCAGGACTACCAACTGCAACTGGTTCCTAAGCTGCTGCGCGAGGCAAGGCCGGACCTGCGGATCGGCTTCTTCAACCACATCCCGTTCCCGCCGCTGGAAATCTTCGCCCAGCTTCCGTGGCGCCGGCAGGTAATCGACGGCCTGCTCGGCGCCGATCTGCTGGGATTCCAGCGGCCCAGCGACACCAGCAACTTCCTGCGCTGTGTGCGCCGCTTCAGTGGTTTCAATGTGCGTCAGCAGCAGGTGCAAGTAGAAAACAACGACGGCGGTGTCCGCCTCTGCAGGGCCGGAGCCTTCCCGATTTCCATCGATGTGGAGCACATCAGCGAGCTGGCCCACCGGCCGGATGTGATGGCCCGGTCGGAACAAATCCGGCACGAACTGGGCGACCCAGACACCGTGCTGCTGGGCGTGGACCGGCTGGACTACACCAAGGGCATCGGGCACCGGATCAAGGCCTACGGCGAACTGCTCGAAGACGGCAAGGTGGATGTCGAGAACGCGGTGCTGATCCAGGTGGCCTCGCCCAGCCGCGAGCGGGTTGAGTCCTATCGGCTGCTCAGGGAGGAAATCGAGGGGGCTGTCGGCCGGATCAATGGAACCTTCGACACCCTGGAGAACACCGCCATCCGCTACCTGCACCACAGCTACCCTGTGGAGGAGATGGTGGCGCTCTATCTGGCCGCCGACGTGATGCTGGTGACGGCGTTGCGCGACGGGATGAACCTGGTGGCCAAGGAATACGTGGCCTCCCGCAAGCATGCGGACGGGGCGCTGGTGCTCAGCGAGTTTGCCGGTGCCGCCGACCAGCTCAAGCAGGCGATCCTGGTCAACCCGCACGACATCGACGGGCTCAAGGAGGCCATTCTCCGGGCGGTCAACATGCCGCCGGCCGAGTCCACCCGCCGGATGCGGGCCATGCGCCGGCAGATCCTGCAGAACGACGTGGAGCACTGGTCGCGCTCGTTCCTGAAGGCCCTCGAGCATGCGGGGACGCGTGACTGAGCGCGTCGGCGACGCCGCCGTCCCGGCAGAACTGCGGGCGGCGCTGGAGGACCTGGCCGAAACGGAGACGTTGCTCATCGCGCTGGATTTCGACGGCGTGCTGGCACCGATCGTGCCGCGGGCTGAGGACGCCCGGCCGCTGCCGGCCTCGGCCGCTGCCGTCGCCGCACTGGCCGACCTGACGCGGACGACCACCGCCTTCATCTCCGGCCGGGCGCTGGCCAGCTTGCGCGCCGTGGCATCACCGGACGCCCGGACCCTGCTGATCGGATCCCACGGCGGCGAAGTCTTCACCGGTCCGGACAGCCCGCCGCTGGTACTGGACGCGTCCCAGCGGCGGGCGCTGGCAGCCGCCACCGCCGTCGTCGGAAATGTCGTGGCTGCCCACCCGGGCACGAGGCTGGAAGCCAAGCCGGCCGGCGTCGTACTCCATACCCGCACCGCCGCCGACGATGTGGCAGCGGCCGCCACGGAGCAGGCCAGGTCCGCGCTGCAGGAGATCCCCGGGTTGCAGATCAGCGACGGCAAGCGCGTGCTGGAGACGTCTGTGCTCAGCGCGGACAAGGGCCAGGGCATCGGCCTGCTGCGCACTTTCACCGGCGCCACCGCTGTCTTTTTCGCGGGCGACGACGTCACCGACGAGCATGCCTTCGCCGTCCTGCGGGACACCGACGTCGGCATCAAGGTGGGTCCGGGCACCACCGCGGCGCACTACCGGGTGGAGTCCCCGCAGGCGTTCGCTGCCGCGCTGGCCCTGCTGGCCGAACTCCGGGCGGCCGCGCTGCAGGTGTAGCACCGCCGTGGCGGCACGGGCTGCTCACCGGCGCTTCGGCGGGTGCTTTGACAGTCGTGGCATACTAAGGGGCGTGAGCCACCTCACTCTCTGTGGGCGCGGCGAGCGGCTTGAAAATTGAACATTCACCCATCACTACGGATCGTCGGGCACGTACCTGCCCGTGAAGGGAAAACAACATGGCAACGGTAACGTTCGATCATGCCTCGCGCCTGTACCCGGGCACCGAGAAGCCCGCGGTGGACAGACTCAATCTGGAGATTGCCGACGGCGAATTCCTGGTTCTGGTCGGCCCATCCGGCTGCGGCAAGTCCACCTCACTGCGGATGCTCGCCGGACTCGAAGACGTCAACGCCGGGCGGATCCTGATCGGCGACCGGGACGTGACCGATGTGCCGCCCAAGGACCGCGACATTGCGATGGTGTTCCAGAACTACGCGCTCTACCCGCACATGTCCGTGGCCGACAACATGGGCTTCGCCCTGAAGATCGCCGGCGTGTCCAAGGAAGAACGCGCCGAGCGGGTCCGCGAGGCCGCCAAGCTGCTGGATCTGGAAGAGTACCTGGACCGCAAGCCCAAGGCCCTCTCCGGCGGCCAGCGCCAGCGCGTGGCCATGGGCCGGGCCATCGTGCGCAACCCGCAGGTGTTCCTGATGGACGAACCGCTCTCCAACCTTGACGCGAAACTGCGCGTGCAGACGCGCACCCAGATCGCCTCGCTGACCCGCCGGCTGGGCGTCACCACCGTCTACGTCACCCACGACCAGGTGGAAGCCATGACCATGGGCGACCGCGTTGCCGTGCTCAAGGACGGCGTCCTGCAGCAGGTGGACACCCCGCGAGCCCTCTACGACCGGCCGGCGAACGTGTTCGTGGCCGGCTTCATCGGCTCCCCCGCCATGAACCTGCTGGAACTGCCGGTGACCGACGACGGTGTCCAGTTCGGCGGCCTGACCTATCCGGTGCCGCGGGACCTGCTCGGCGAAGCGCACGGCAGCACGGTGACGCTGGGCGTCCGTCCGGAGGATCTGGAACGGGCCGAGGACAACCAGGGGCTTGGGGTGTTCGTGGACGTGGTCGAAGAGCTCGGCGCCGATGCCTACGTCTATGGGCACACCGAGTTGGACGGCAAGCGCTACGAGATCACCGGCCGGGTCGACGGGCGGACGCCGCCGGTAGCCGGGAGCACCGTCTACGTGCGGCCCAAAGAGGGGCACGTGCACCTGTTCGACACTCAGACCGGGCTGCGTTTGGGCGAGCATGCACCCGGCACTCCGGAAGCCTCGGTGGAGGACCTCAACGTCCCGGTGGAGGCTGGAAAGACAGCCGACTAGGTCCATGCCTAGGATGTAGGCACTATGGCTGCTCACTCCGGCACCGGCGGCCCTGTCCGGGGCACCGCCGACACGGCTCTGTCCGGTGGGGCCGCGGCGATCGCTTCCTTGAGCATCACTGCGGCCACCACCGACGAGCGGCTTCTTGACCTGCCGTGGCATCTGGCCTTGGAAGAATGGCCGGCGGAAAACTTGGCGGCGCTGCCTCGAGGCCTGTCCCGGCACGTGGTCCGGTTCGCTCCGCTAGGTGCGGGCGTGGTGGCCATCAAGGAGACCAGCGAAGAGCCAGCACGGCACGAATACCAGATGCTGCGGAAACTGCAGCGGCTGGGCATACCTTGTGTGGAACCGGTGGCCGTGATGACGGGACGCATGCGCACCGACGGTTCGCCCCTCAAGCCGGTGTTGGTCACCCGGCACCTTCGCTTCTCGCTCCCCTACCGTGCCCTGTTTTCGCAGACACTGCGGCGGGAGACCCTAACCCGCCTGATCGATGCGCAGGCGCTGCTGATGGTGCGCCTGCACCTGATCGGTTTCTATTGGGGCGATGTCTCGCTGTCCAACACCCTTTTCCGCCGCGACGCCGGTGCGTTCGCGGCGTACTTGGTGGACGCCGAAACCGGCGAACTGCACCCGCAGCTCTCCAACGGCCAGCGGGAACACGACCTTGAGATAGCCCGGGTGAATATCGCGGGCGAGATGATGGATTTGGTTGAGGGCGGCCTGCTGGAAGACAAAGTGAATCCGGTGGCGACCAGCGAGCGCATCATGGATAGCTACCGCAAGCTCTGGGCGGAGCTGACGGCCGAGGAGTCGTTCGACCTAGGCGAGCGGTGGCGGGTCAACGCCCGCATCCGGCGGCTGAACGATCTGGGGTTCGATGTTGAAGAGTTCTCCATCAAGAGCACGGCCGACGGAACCAGCATCCGGCTCCAGCCCAAGGTGGTAGACGCCGGGCACCACCAGCGCCGACTACTCCGGCTCACCGGGCTGGACGTCCAGGAGAACCAGGCACGGCGGCTGCTCAACGACCTTGATGCCTACCGCGCGGACCACTATTCGGAGCAGAGCGAGGAAGTCAGCGCCCACAGCTGGGTCCGCCACGTCTTCGAGCCCATCGTCAAAGCGATCCCACGCGAGCTGGCGGGAAAGCTGGAACCGGCCGAAGTGGTCCACGAGGTGCTCGAGCATCGTTGGTACGTCTCGGAAGACCAGGACCGCAACGTGCCGCTGGCGGAGGCTGTCCAGTCGTATGTCGATTCGGTGTTGCGCCACCGGCGGGACGAGGCGGCCATCATGCTGAATCCGGATGAGCAGACCGCTGCCGCCCTGGACGCCGCCGAGACCGACGAGGGCTGAATCCCCTTAAGCTTGCTGCTGCCCTGCCATCTTGCTGAAGACCGCCACCAGGAAGTCCGACGTCGGCGTGAACGGCCGCAGGTCCCAAGTCGACAACCGCAAGTCCGCTGCCAAGCCGGCGGTGGAAGCGTCGGAGAAGAACTCGTCGAAGTCGTAGCCTCGGCCCGCCCCGAAACCGGTCACGAGCCGGCCGCCGGGAGTTAGGTGGGCGGCCAAGTTGCGCAGCACTTCGCCCGAGGTACCCGGGGCGAGGAAAGTCAGCACGTTACCGGCACTGACGATCAGGTCGAACGGCTCGGCGATGCCTTGGGCGGGCAGATCCAGTTCGGCCAGGTCGCCCACCAACCAGGTGCAGTCCGGATGGTCCTTGCGGGCTGCTTCGATCAACTCGGGATCCACGTCGACGCCCACCACTGTGTGGCCCCGACGGGCCAGTTCTCCGCCCAGCCGTCCCGGGCCGCATCCGGCGTCGAGGATCCGGCTGCCGCGGGGCACCATCGCATCGACCAGCCGGGCTTCACCGTGCAGGTCGGTGCCTGCGGCCCGCATCTGTTCGAAGCGCTGGATGTACCACGCCGAATGCCCCGGGTTCTGGCGCTTCATTTCTTCCCACAGCGTCTCTTTCCTCATGGCACCAGCCTACGCGCGGGGCAACCACTTGCCGCCGGGCACGACCGGCAGTCGGCTGGCCGGCAACGTAGATCTCCGGTCCATCAGCGGCCGCGTCCCGAGCCCGGCAGCTCAGGACGGGATCCGCTCCGGCACGGCCTCGGGCAAGGCCTTGCCCGGGTTGAGCAACCGCCGCGGGTCAAACACGTCCTTCAGCCGGCGCTGCAGTTCCATCACCACTTCGCTCTGCTCGCGCCCCAGCCACCGGACCTTGTACTGCCCCACCCCATGCTCGCCGGTGATCGTGCCGCCCAGGGCCAGTCCTACATCGATGGACTCGTCCAGCGCCGCGTTGAGCGCCGGCACCTTCGCCACGTCCCCGGGGCCCACCCAGAAGGTCGGATGCAAGTTGCCGTCTCCGGCATGTGCCACCACCTTGAGTCCGACTCCATGCCGTTCGGCGATTTCCTGCAATTGGTCGATGTAGTTCACGAGCTGGGAACGAGGCACCGCCACGTCCTCGCCGACCCGGAAATCGTCGTCTACTTCGGCTCCGCGGCTGTGCCGGCGCAGATCGACCAGCCGGACCGCCTCCGCGGCGTCAGCCGTCTTGATGTCGCCGCCAAGCCCGCCGAGCACCTCGCGAATGATGCCGGCTTCCACTGCGGCCCCATGGCCGTCGGTCTGGATCAGCAGCAACGCCCCACCCCGGCCACGAAGGCTCGAACCCTGCTCTTTGTCCAGCTGGGCCAACGTGTGTCCGTCCAGCAGCTCCATGATTGCGGGCTGTACCCGCGCCCGGCCCACGGCCAGCACTCCGGCCGCGGCAGCCGCTACATCGGGGAAAAATGCCGCCACCGTTTCCACCGCAACAGGCAGGTAGCGCAACCGGACCGTCGCACCCACCACTACGCCCAGAGTTCCCTCCGATCCCACGAACAGTCCGGTCAAGTCGTAGCCGGCAACGCCCTTGAAGGTCCTGTGGCCGGTGTGAATCAGGGTTCCGTCCGCCAACACCACGTCGAGTGCCAGCACGGATTCGCGGGTCACGCCGTACTTCGCGCAGCGCAACCCGCCTGCGTTCGTGGCGATGTTCCCGCCAATCGTAGAGAGGCGGTAGCTGGCCGGGTCCGGTGCGTACATCAGCCCGAACTCGGCCACCGCGGCGTTCAGGTCGGCGTTGATCACGCCAGGCTCCACCCGAGCGATCTCGTCCTCGGGATGGATCTCCAGAATCCGGTTCATGCGTTCCAGATTCAACACCAGACACCCTTCCGTGGCGTGCGCGCCGCCGGATACGCCCGTCCCGGCGCCACGGCATACCACCGGCACCCCGGCCGCTTGGGCTGCGCGCATCGCCATCTGCACGTCCTCCACGGTCTGTGCCCGGACGACGGCGATGGGCAGCTGATGGTCGAGCACCGGCCCTTGGTCGACGGCGCAGGCGGCCAGATCTGCCGGTTCGGTGCTGACAATACCGGCGGGCAGCGATCGCAGAAGCCCGGCAAGGAAGGAATCGGTCACGGTCTCAAGGCCTCCAGTGGTAGTTCGATGAGGATCTCCTGCCGGCGAGAACCGGCAGTTGCTATTCGCCTGCCAGAATTGGCCAATCAGTGGCACAGGCAGCTCGAAAGAACGGACGTTCTCCGGGGCCGGCCCGGGACACTGGGCTCATGCCGGGCCGCCCATGAATCGGACATAGCGGCCGATCACCTCGGGCCACCCCTGGGCGTAGTCGGCCCGCTGCTGCTGGCCGTCTGGCATATTTTCCCAGCCCGAGTGGACCAAAAGGATTTCCGTGCGGCCCGGGGCTACTTCCGCAAAGTCGACCCGCAGTTCTCCCGCTGTCGCCGGGCTCGTCCCCGGGTGCCAGGTTAAGCGCAGGTGGCTGTCGGGTACCCAGTCCAGGATTTCGCCCCAGACATGGACCTCGTCCTCAATGCTCGTTTCAGTCAGGACTTTGTCTTCGAATTCCACGTGGCTGCCTTCGCCGGCCACGCTGTAGCCGTCGACCGGCCACCACAGGTGAATGAGGTCGGTGAACCCCTCGAACGATTCCCTGCCGTCCCGTGCGACTGTCACGCGGCATTGCACCGGTTCCGCGCTCTTGGCTGGTTCGGGCTCCCGTGGGGCGTGGGAGAACAAAGATGTGTCCATACGCCCCAGCCTAGTCTGGCTGGGGTGGTTGGTGGGTTAACGGGGGAAGGCCCCGCCGTCGTTGGCGGGGCCTTCCCTGGTGTAAAGAATGTCCGGCGGTGACCTACTCTCCCACACCCTCCCGAGTGCAGTACCATCGGCGCTGTGGGCCTTAGCTTCCGGGTTCGGAATGGGAC
>NZ_JBNHHB010000199.1:0-9432 GCF_059091905.1 Arthrobacter sp. Dra40 | reverse complement strand
GCCCAACATGATGAAGACCAGGACCACCGAGAACGGCAGGCCCATGATGACGGTGGCGCTCTGCAGCGTGGGCACCCCGCCCACCAGCAGCATCGCCAGGGTCAGCAGGCCGGTCGCGACGGACCAGAAGACGCGCAGCCACTTGGGCCCGTCCGAATCGGCGTCCTTGAGGTAGGAGGTGAAGTTGCTCATGACCAGGGCGCCCGAATCGGCGCTGGTGACGTAGAACAGCAGACCGGTGAAGGTGGCAATCGCGGCGCTGAGCGGGGCCATCGGGTACTGCTCCAGCAGCCCGTAGAAGGCGCGCTCCGGCTGGCTCATGGCCACCTCGCCAAAAGCAGTGTTGCCGCTCATCACGATCTCCAGGGCGCTGTTGCCGAAGATGGAGATCCACAGCAGGATGAACGCGAACGGCACCACCAGCACCCCGACGACGAACTCCCGCAGCGTGCGTCCCCGCGAGATGCGTGCCAGGAACAGGCCAACGAAGGGCGCCCACGCAATCCACCAGGCCCAGAAGAACAGCGTCCAGCCGTTGAGCCAGTCGTCGGGCCGGTCGTAGGCGAACGTGTCCAGGGCCATCGACGGGAAGCGGGAGAGCGTGTCGCCGATGTTGGTCACGATCCCGTCCAGCAGGAACCGGGTGGAGCCGGTGACCATGATGAAGACCATCAGGGCGATCGCCAGGATGACGTTAAGTTCGGACAGCCGGCGGATGCCCTTTTCGATCCCGGTGAGTACAGAAATGGTCGCCATTAGCACGGCGACGGCGATGAGGGCGATCTGCACGACCGTGTTCTCCGGGATGCCGAACTGGAAGCTCAGGCCATAGTTGAGCTGTGCGACGCCGATGCCCAGGCTGGTGGCAATGCCGAAGATGGTGCCTAGCATGGCCGCAATATCGACGGCGTGGCCCACCGGCCCGTGGATCCGCTTCCCGAGGATCGGGTAGAGCGCCGATCGGATGCTCAGCGGCAGGTTGTGCCGGAACGCGAAGTAGCCCAGGGCCAGCCCCATGAGCGCGTAGAGGCCCCAGCCCAGGATGCCGTAGTGGAACAAGGTCCAGACCACGGCCTGCCGGGCGGCCTCGACCGTGGAACCGTCGCCCGTGGGCGGTGCCAGGTACTGGGTCACCGGCTCCGCTACGGAGAAGAACATCAGGTCGATGCCGATGCCCGCGGCGAAGAGCATGGCGGTCCAAGTGAAGATGTTGAAGGTGGGGCGCGAATGGTCCGGTCCCAGCCGGGTCCTGCCCACCCGGGAGACGGCCACGAAGAGGACGAAGGCAAGGACCGCGACGACGATCAGCGAGTACCACCAGCCGAAGGTCTGGCCCACCCAGGCAACGGCGGTTCCGATCACCGCGTCGGCCGATTCCCGGTCCAGGATGGCCCACAGCGCGATGGCGAGGACACCTGCCGCGGAGCCGATAAACACGGTCTTGTTGACCCGCGTCTGCGGCTCGGGGGCGGCAGCGGTGCCGGGTGGAGACTCCGGTGGGGCGGCTCCGGGCGCCGGCGTCGGGCGCTTGCTGTCTTCTTCGTCGAGCGTGGGCTCGCCGGTCTCGGGCGGCGTACTCATATCGGTCTCGTACCTCGCATCGTAGGAGTGCTGGTCGCGGTCTCGCTGTTGTCTTCGCCGGGTGAGGGCAACTCTCGACGCTAGCAAGAGCAGGAAGTAACCCGTCTGCGCGCGTATAGCACATGAAGTAAGTGAGCAAGGTTACCCGGTTAAGCAACGAAGGTCACACCGCCCGCACCGCGTGTTCTGTTTACGGGCGCCTAGGTGTGGTTCGGCACCCCCATAGGCACGCACTTTTTGGTTCAGTGCGGGTGCGGGCCGTGCTGTCCGGTCTCCCGTGCTCTAGAGCCCTCGTCAAGCACCGTCGTCGTAGTACTGGCTGGTCATCCCAAAGTCCGGATCCTGCTCGGAGCGGATCATCCGGTGGTCTTCCGGGTGGTCCAGGCAGGGGCTGCTGAAGGAGAGGACGACGGCGTTGACGCCGCCGGCAACGTGGTGGGCGGCGGTGGCGCCGAGCTCGCCGTTGCGGAAGTAGAGGGTCCGGACGTCGCCGGCCTGGGCGGTCGCCTCGTTCTTTTGCTCCCAGCCGTGGCCGCTCAGGTAGCCGGCGGCGGCGTCAAGGGCTGCGTTGGCCTGGTCGGTGTCGGCGACCTTGCCGGTGGCGCGGGCGATCCAGGCAGTTTGGGTCTGCGGCTGTTCATCCTCGGGGCGCAGGCAGCTTTGTTCGCGCAGCAGGTCCACCTTCAAGTCGGCGGCGGAGGAAACCTCGGCCATTGCCTGCGGCAGCACCTGCTCGAGCTGGCGGCCGTAGTCCTGCGAGGTAGCCGTAGCTGGGTTCTCCTGCGGCATGGCGCAGCCTCCTAGGGTGGTGATGGCCAGGGCGGCAGCGGCGGTGAGGGTGGCAGCGAAGCCGCCGCGCCGCCGTCGTACGTTGCGGTGGTGAGCTGCAGGGACGTTGGGACTGTGGGCCCGCATGTTCACTTCTCCAGACTTTCGACCGTCACGGTTTCAAGGTTCCCATAGGCGTACTCTTCGGGGTTCTGTTCGAGCGGATTGGTGATGAGCGGGCCATAGGGGGAGTAGGTCTGGTGGATCTCATTCTCGACGAACGGGCTGACGCTGGTGCCCTCGATGACGCCCTGGATGTTCGCCGCTGACGTGGAGCCCGGCCAGAAGTAGTCCGTGTGCCCGTCCATCAGCGAGGCGGGGTCCTCGGGTTTGAGGAAACCGGTTTCCAGCCGGACCGGATCCATGGCCGTGGGGCTGCCGCCACGCCAAAAGGACGGCCCGTGATAGCCGCCGCCAAGGATCTGCGCGGCCGTGATCGGGTCGTCGCGGGTCTGCAGCCAGTAGCGGTTCGCGTCGGGGTTGGCGGTGTCCGCCGGGCTGCCGACGTTGTGCCCGGTGCCGGCCGGGGCGACGTAGACGATGTTGGTGGAGTCCAGGCCTTCGCGTTCGGCGGTGCCCAGCAGAGAACCGCCGGCGCTGTAGCCGAGGTAGGTGGTGCGGGCGGCGGCCGTGGTTTCCAGGTCGAGCGCGTGGTCGAAGGCAGCCAGCAGGGGTCCGCCCTGTTCGTTAAACGAGGTGGTGATGTTGTCGGGGACCTCATCCGGCAGGTCGGTTCCCTGCCAGTAGAAGGAGACCGTGCCGGTGGCCGGTTCGCCATTCACCGCGTCCAGCCTGACTGAGTAGGCCTCCAGTTGGCCCAGGTCCGCGCCGGTTCCCGGGACCAGCGCGGCCACGGTCGTGGTGTCCGGCGTGAGCGTGCCGTTCATGGTGACGATCCGGCCGTCGCCGTCCAGACTGACCATGACAACTTGCGCGTGATGGCCGACGGCGTAGTCCAGTCCCGTCTTGAGCGTTGCCAGCCGGTCGTGTTCGGACTGCCACGTCTCGAGGTCGGCGGTGTACTGCCGGTAGGCCTGTTGGTAGACCATCCGCGGGTTGCCGTGCTGGTTTCGGGCGGCCGCGAGGTAGTCGTTGAGCTCGGGCTCTGGCCCCAGCTGTGCCTGCCGGACCGCCACTGTCTCGCGGTAGCCGGCGGCGGTGACGGTGTTGGCCCTGATTCGGCCGGCGAAGGGAACGCCGTTCAGGCTGCCGAACACGGCCGGGTAGAGCAGCAGCAGCCGCTCCTGGTCGGAGGGGTGCAGGTTGAGCCAGGCGTTGCGGATCCCGGCGATTCCGCCCTTGGTCAGGGCAGCGTCGCCGGTCATCGCCTTTGCCATGACGGCCTCGGGGGAGCCCGGGATCCGCCACGCGGGCAGCTTGTTGGCGGCAAGGACGGCGGCACCTTCGGGGTTGGCTTCGGCCCAGACGCGCAGCTCCTCGTCGCTGAGGCCGGCCAGCGAGGGCAGGTACGACTGGGGCGTCAGCGGCCCGAACCGCTCGTCGAGTCCGCTGGTGAAGCTGGCCCACGGCGGCGCTGCCGGAATTGCGGCGGCAGCGGTGAGCAGCGGCGTGGGCGGCAGCGCGTCGATGGTTCCGCCGCTGAGCGCACGGAGCGCGGCGGCGGTTTCCGTGGTTAGCGTCTGCCACTCCGCCCGCAGGGTGCTGATGCGCGTGTTGAAGGCCTCTGCCCGCTGCTCCGCTTGGTCTGCCTCGTGGTCCTCCTGCGACCCGCTGCCGACCAGTTCCCTGGATAGACCGGGCCGTGCGGCCGCGAGTTCTTCGGCCTCTGCCTGCAGTGCCCGGCCCGAGGAGACGAAGGTTGTGACGGCTTCCCTGGCAGCGGCCAACGCCGCAGTCCAATCCCGGGAGGGGCCCTCCAGCTCGTTCAGGGCGGAATGGACCTCCAGCTCGGTGTCCGGTTGCTGATAAGCAACGCTCAGCCCGGCCCACGCAGCATTGGCATCGGCCAGGTAGTTTGCCGCGGACGTGGCGCGCAGGGACATTTCCTGGACCGCGTCGCCGAGCTGGTCCCAGGGAACGTTGATCTCCGGGACGCTGCCCAGCCGGACGGTCACGGCTGCGGCACCGGACCGAAGCCGCGCGCCGAGAGGATCGGGGCGTCTCCGGAGTTCAAGGACTCGGCGAGTTCTGCTGCGGCACCGGACATCCGCCCGTCCGCCTCGACGAACAGCTCGGCGGTCTCGGCGACCACGCTGGACTTGTTGTACATGAGGCCCGCGATGCGCTGGCCCACGTCCCGGCGCGGCGCCCAGAACCCCGTGAACGCGTCGGCCACATCCGCAGCGCTGCCAAACAACGACGCCGCCTCGTCGCCTGCCGCCGCTGTATCGCCTGCCGCCTTGTCCAGCGACTGGCCGTCCGCGGCCACATCCACCAGAACCATATGGAGCTGCCTCGGATTAATCCGCCAGCTGCCCATCCCGCCGCCCTTCTGCTTAACCGTTTTCACCACACTGTTGCATGCCGCGGCGCGCAAGTGAATGGGGACGACTACCCATGGTTTATCGATTTGGGACTCGTAGCAGCTTCAGGGCGTGGACCCTATGGTCCCCGCCGCGGGGTGGGGACATACTGGGGCCCCTGCTGAAACGTGTAAGGAGGTAACAGCATGGAACGTCCGGAACAGTTGCGGGCCGCCCGACAGCCGACGGGGCCAGAAGCTTTGTATTCGCCGTTCATGGAATTCGATCCAGGCCAGCTGTCGTGGCGGAACCAGCCTGGGCCCGCCGCGGAGCGCCTGGGTCGCAGCTACAACACACTTCGCGTCGTGGTTAGTCTGATCCTGCTGTTGAGTGGCTTAGGACTGACGCTGAGTATTGCCGGCACGATGCCGAGAGCCGCGTTAGGCGATGCTCCCCCTCAGTTGCCGGTCGCCGTCGTCCTGGCGGTAGCCTGTTTCCTCTGTCTTCGTGCGATTGGCCGGCATTGGGGCAAGGCCGCGTCAAAAACGGTTGCCCGGCAACAGGTCTTCGGTCAAGGCGGCGCGGCGCTGTCGGGCGGATGGTCCCGGTTTCGACGGGAAGACATCGCCAAAGGCGCAGAAGGCGAGCGGTGGACGGCGCAGGCGCTGGAAACACTGCTGGCCATCCCCGGGACCCGGATTTTCCACGGACTCAAGTTTCCGGGCAGCCACGTGGCGGACATTGACCACGCCGTCGTCAACGGGGATCGAGTGGTCTATATTGACTCCAAGTTTTGGAAACCCGGGCAATACCAGTGGATCGACCGTGAGACGCTGGCCTCCGTCCACCCGCGCGGGTTCAGGCGGCGGACCATTCACATGGACGTTGTTCAGACCCATCCGCGCACGGCCAAGGTTGCGGCCGAGGTCGCCTGCCATGTCATCGCCCATGCGAACGCGCCGGGCCCGATCACGTTCACACCGGGTCATCAGATCTCACCGACAGGCATCCCCATCACCGGCGTGCAGGCTGGCGTCGACATGATCGGCCACTGGCTGCTGCAGGGGCAGAAGGCGGGAACGGTCAACCGCTACGCGCTGGCAAAGCTGCTGGCCATGCAAAAACCGGCAGGAACCGGCGCCCGCCAAACCGCCGGCAGGCGGCGGGGTCGCTGATCCTGGCGCGTGCAGGAGCCCAAAGTCCCCTTACTGCGCTGCGCCAAATAATCTGCCCAATGCCAGCTGTTAGGCGGGCAGGTGCGGGTACTCCGCCGAACGGTTCTGGAAGGCGAGGATGGCCGGGTTGGCGATGACGCCGTCGCGGATTTCGATGGCACGGCTGACCGTGTCGTCGTCGTCCCAGCTGCCGGGTCCGCTCATCACCGTGCGCAGGAACGGGATCAGGGCGGTGCTGATTTCCCAGGTCGCGGAATTCCACAGGTACGACGGCGTGTGATCCACCGCGTAGTAGCTCACGTGGTCACCGACCTCGAAGGTGGGCTCGGCAAAGGTCGTCATCTTGGCCCAACTGAAGCCCATGCCTTCGTCGCAGGAGACATCGACAATCAGGCTGCCCGGCCGGAAGCCGTCCAGATCCGCTTCGTCCAGGTAAATCAGCGGGTTGTTGGGGTCCTGCAACGTGCAGTTGACCACGATGTCCCGCTCAGCGAGGAACGGGGCCAGCGGCATCCGTCCTTCGTCGGTGATGACGTGGCTGAGATGCGGGGCAGTAGCGTCGTGGTCGAACTGGGTGATGCGCGCCGAGTGGATCGGGGATCCGACGGCGGCCGCTGCACGGTTGGTCAGGACCTGGACGTCGTGGACACCGTGCGCGTTCAAGGCCGTGACTGCGCCGCGGGCGGTGGCGCCGAAACCAATGACGACGGCGGTGAGCGGGCGGCCGTAGTCGCCGGTCGATCCTGCCAGTTCCAGCGCATGCAGCACCGAGCAGTAGCCGGCCATCTCGTTGTTCTTATGGAAGACGTGGAGCGCGAACCTGCCGTCCGCAGCCCAATGGTTCATGGCTTCGAAGGCGATCAGGGTCAGCCGCTTGTCGATGGCCAACTGGGTAATGGCGCGGTCTTGAACGCAATGCGGCCAGCCCCAGAGGATTTGGCCGTCACGGAGTTCTGCCAGGTCTTCCGGCAGGGGCTTCGGCAACAGCACCACATCGGCCGCTTCAATGAGCTCCTTGCGCGATGCGATACGTCCCACCAGTTGTTCCAGGTGCGCGTCCGAAACGCCAAAGCGCTCGCCGTAGCCCTCTTCAAGGATGATCCGCTCGCGGAGGTCGGCGTCGAGGCGCTCGATGTGCGCAGGGTGGATGGCCAGCCTGCGCTCATCGGGCTTCCGCGTCGTCGCCAGGACTCCAAGCGACAGCAGATTCAAGAGGCTCAGCGCTTCTTGATGGAGGTCAGGGTCTCGGACGATGCAGCGCCGGCGGCCTTGGCCTTCTTGTCGCTGCGCTTTTCCTTGATGGACTTGCCCGACTTCTTCGATGCGGTCTGTCGGGGAGATTTGTCGGCCATGAATGCCTCCTCAGCGCCAGCAAAGAATGCTGCGCTTTAACGGGAGCAACAATTTGCTCCGTACTCCTGACCATACGCCATTGGACGTCAGGCAGGTGCTTTATCGGCTTTCGACTTGTGCAGTTGCCGCTGGGCTCGAGTGCGTTCCTTTCGAAAGCGGCCTAAAACGTCGAAAGCGGCCGAAAACGCCGAAACCGGCGGATAAAGTCACAACCCGGGCGGATATAGGCCGCTTTCGACGCCGGTGGATTTGCGCCCTGTGAGCGTTGGCCTGGCACGAGGGAGTGCAGGCCTCGGACACCAACGCGTCAGGGCTCGGCACGAGCGCTTTCAGGCCTCGGCCACCAACGCACCATGGCCCGGCACGAGCGCTTTCAGGCCTCGGCCTCCAACGCACCTGGGTCCGGCACGAGGGCGTGCAGGCCTCGGTCACCACGCACCAGGGCCCGACATGAGGGCGTGCAGGCCTCGGCCAGAACCCCCAGTACGCTGGATCTCAGACGTGAGCAACCGGGAGGGTGGATGTCGGAGACGACGGTGGCCGAGGTGATGGCCGAGCTGGCTACGCTTGAGGATCCGAAGACGCGCGAGGCGAACGAGAAGCGCGGCGACGACCACGGCGTGAATCTGGGCAAGCTGCGGGCGGTTGCCAAGCGGTTGAAAACCCAGCAGGATCTTGCGCGGAAGCTCTGGGCAACGGGCGAGACGGCCGCCCGGCTGCTGGCCCTGCTGATCTGCCGGCCCAAGGCCTTCGAACGCGACGAGCTCGACTCCATGCTGCGCGAGTCGCGTGCCCCCAAGGTGCATGACTGGCTGGTGAACTACGTGGTCAAGAAGAGCCCGCACGCCGAAGAGCTACGCGTGGCCTGGACCGAGGACGCTGATCCGGTGGTGGCCAGCGCCGGTTGGGCTCTGACCACCGAACGGGTGGCGAAGAATCCCGAGGGACTGGACCTCGCCGGGTTGCTGGACACCGTCGAGGCGGAGATGAAGGAAGCACCGGACCGCCTGCAGTGGGCGATGAACCACACGCTGGCTCAGATCGGGATCGAGCACGCCGAGTACCGCAGCCGCGCAATCGACATCGGTGAACACCTTGAAGTGCTCAAGGACTACCCGACGCCGCCGAACTGCACGTCCCCGTACGCGCCCATCTGGATCAACGAAATGGTCAGCAGGCAGGCGAACGCCTGAGACCGGCCGCGGGGGCGGCAAGGTCCCCGGCGCCCTGAGGTGAGCAGGCAGGCGAAGGCCTGAGCGCTCGTCAGCGACGCCGTTGCGGAAACCCGCACCGAATCGCTGCCGCTTCAGCGGGTCCTAGGCGGAGCCTCAAGGCCGGCCCCCTCGTCTACAGCACCTTCGCCAAAAACGCCTTCGTCCTCTCCATCTGCGGGTTGGCGAGCACATCGGCCGGCGCCCCGGATTCGACGATGGTTCCGACGTCGAAGAAATGAACGGTATCAGCAACTTCACGGGCGAAACCCATCTCGTGGGTGACCACCACCATCGTCATGCCTGCCCGGGCGAGTGATTTCATCGCCTCAAGGACTTCCTCGACCAACTCCGGATCCAGCGCGGAAGTGGGTTCGTCGAAGAGCATGATTTCGGGGTCCATGGCCAGCGCGCGGGCAATCGCCACGCGCTGTTGCTGTCCGCCGGAAAGCTGGTGCGGGCGTTTCTGCGAATGGTCGGCCAGGCCCACCTTCGCCAGTTCAGCCAGGGCCCGGGTGCGGGCCGCGGACTTGGAGACGCCACGGACCTCGGTCAGTGCACAGGCGACGTTTTCCTCGGCAGACAGGTGTCCGAAGAGGTTGAACCGCTGGAACACCATGCCTATGCGGGAGCGGAACGCGGCGAACTGCTTGGGGGTCCACTCGTAATAGCGTCCATCGCGGTATTCGTACCCGACGTGCCGCCCATGGACCAGTAGCGTGCCGTCGTCATACCCTTCCAGCGCATTCAGGCAGCGAAGGAAGGTGGACTTGCCCGAGCCGGAGGGCCCGACGATGCAGCTGACCTCGCCGGCGGCGACGGTGAAGTCGACGCCGGTGAGCACTTGGTGGGCGCCAAAGG